>DYRX01000375.1 GCA_020718525.1 Victivallis vadensis | reverse complement strand
TCAGGTAAGAAAACGACGGACAATGAAGACACTGAAGAAGGTGCTGATGCCGTATCCGTTGGAATCCGCGGCCCCGTAACTGTTCAGAGCGCATTCAGTATCGAGTCGATTACGTCTGATAGTATACAAATAGTGAAAAGCGTAAATCTTGAAACGAATGAAACAGATCCGGATAAAAAAGGTTCAGACACAATGGGAATGAAGCACCGCGTTGACAAAGGAATATATGTTAGCTTTGGTGCCATCAACACGCAGCTTGCAAGTAAAACCGGCTTTTCTGATGCCGATGCAGATAAAATCAAGTCGGCATTCCGCTCTCTTTTTGTAAATGATGTTTCCTCCGCTCGTCCTGAAGGTAGCATGGAAGTGCTAAAAGTTATCTGGTGGCATCACAACAGTCCCTGCGGTCAGTATTCATCTGCAAAGGTTCACGGGACATTGCGCAGACTTTTGGATATAAAAAAGGATGGAACATATGATTCCAAGGAATTAAAGGAAGGATTGAAAGGTCTTGACGTTCATGAGCTAGATCCACTTGAAGGCAAAGAATTACAGAGCCTTTGCAAAGCATAGCTCCGCTCTCGGCAACGCGCCCGCGCATCAGCTTTTCGATCTTGTGAAAATCCGGCGCAAGTCAGGCACGGAAGACAAGCCCGCCCGCTCCTTCGAGGACTTCGAGCTAACGTTGGAAAAAGGCGGACTGCCTGACGGTGTCGAAGTCGTAGAAAAACCGTGAAGGTAGTTTCTGGAGGACAGCGAGGACAAGGAAGACTTCGAGGACACAGAGGACAGATTTGAATAGAATAGGTCTTAAACAATCCCATCTTTGTCTTCCATGTCTTCTAAGTCCTCCATGTCCTCCTCTCAAAAATAGTTAAAATAAAGGTATTCCCCATGCAGAAAGGCTTCATTCCCCCGCACAGCGGCTATAAAAAGCTAAGCTCATACAGAAAAGCCATGATCATTTACGACGGCACGGCTTATTTCTGTGGGCGATATTTTGCCCATGACCGCCGACAGAAGGATCAGATGGAGCAGGCGGCGCGTTCCGGCAAGCAAAACATCGTCGAGGGCTCGATGGCTTCCGCTACCTCCAAGCAGACGGAACTCCTTCTGACCAATGTCGCCCGGGCAAGCCTCGGCGAACTTATGGAGGACTTCGAAGACTTTCTCAGACGGAGCAATCTGCCGATATGGAACAAGGAACACCCGATCGCGAGAAAAATAACAGACTTGTCCCATCTCCCGGATGAAAGCTACGAGACATATCGCGAATTCATCGAAAACGCATCGCCTGAAGTCTCAGCGAACACTCTGAGGCATCTCTCAATGCAGGCACTCAGCCTCCTGAGCAGACAGATTCAGCGCCTCGAAAAGGACTTCATCGAGGAGGGCGGCATCAAAGAACGCATGACAAAAGCCCGCCTCGAAGCCCGCGACTATCCATCCTCAATGTCTTCAGAGTCCTCTGAGTCTTCTAAGTCTTCCACCCCCGTTCCGCTCTGCCCTCTTTGCAGCACTCCGATGAAGCTCCGCATCGCGAAACAAGGCAAAAATGCAGGCAATAAATTCTGGGGCTGTTCAAAGTTTCCGGACTGCAAGGGGACAAGTCCGTTTTTAGACGCCGATCACGCAGAAGGACAAGGACGTTGAAGACATGGAAGACAAAGAAGACAACTTTTTCCAACTCTCGGCAATTCAGCATTATCTTTTCTGCGAAAGACAGTGCTATCTCATCCATGCCGAGCAGATTTGGGCTGAAAATCTCTTCACTGCAGAAGGAAAAATCCTCCACGAACGCGTTGACGAACAAAAAGCCGCGACGCACGGGGACTCTCTACGTGTTGAAAACGGCCTCCTGATGCGCTCGCTCAAACTCGGAATATCGGGAAAGGCGGACTCGGTCGAATTCCACCGCAAGGAAGACGGCTCATGGATTCCATTCCCCGTCGAATACAAACGTGGAAAGCCGAAGACAAACCGCTGTGACGAAGTCCAGATCTGCGCCCAGGCAATTTGCCTCGAAGAAATGCTTGGTGTCTCAATACCGGAAGGCGCCCTCTTCTACGGCAAAACCCGCCACCGCAAAAGCGTCGTCTTCGACAGCGAATTGAGAAGACTCACCGAAGAAGTCTGCGAAAAAGTCAGGGGTCTCATATCCAGAAAGACACCCCCGCCGGCACTCTATGAAGAGGAAAAATGCGACAACTGCTCAATAAACGAAGCCTGCATGCCAAAAATCTCCGGCAAAAGCGTCACAAAATATATGTCCTCTTTGTCTTCCGAGTCCTCCATGTCCTCCAATAAAGGAACCCTCCCATGAAAAAAATGCTGAACACCCTCTTTATCACAACACAGGGCGCATACCTCTCGAAGGAGGGCGAATGCGTCCTGGTAAATGTCGAACGCGAAGTGAAGCTCCGCCTGCCAATACACACGATAAGCGGAATTGTCTGCTTCGGAAACGTATTGGCAAGCCCCCCTCTCATGGAGCTCTGCTCCGAACGCAATGTCATGCTGAGCTTCCTCAGCGAAAATGGAAAGTTTTTCGCGAGGGTTCACGGACATCACAAGGGAAATGTCCTATTGCGCCGGGACCACTACAGAAAAGCGGACGACCAGGAGCTCTGCCTCGCCCTCGTGAAAAACATCCTTTTGGGCAAAATCTCCAACGAGCGGGCTGTCATATGCAGGTTTCTCAGAGATCACAAGCCTGATTCAGAAACTGCCGCCCACACCGTCAGCTACCTTGCGAACAGCCTCGACCGCGTCAGAAACGCCGATTCTGTTGACAGCGCCAGGGGAATCGAAGGCGATTCCGCAAAAATGTATTTCTCAGTCTTCGACGAGCTGATCACAGCCCAAAAAGAAGACTTCAAATTCACAGGAAGAAACAAACGCCCCCCTCTCGACAAGGTAAACGCCCTGCTTTCCTTCATCTACACCCTCCTGACTCATGATGCCGAAGCCGCCCTCGAAGCCATCGGCCTTGATCCGTGCGTCGGATTTCTCCACAAAGACAGACCAGGAAGACCCGGACTCGCGCTCGACCTCATGGAGGAGCTCAGACCCTTCTTCGCCGACAGGCTCGTACTTTCGCTCATAAATTTGCAAAGGATCAAAGGCAAAGGCTTCAGAAAAACCGAGTCCGGCGCCGTTCTCATGGACGACGCAACAAGAAAAGAGGTGCTCATTGCATATCAGGAAAGAAAAAAAGACGAAATCATCCACTCATTCATCGAAGAAAAAATCCAATTCGGAAACATTGTCCATG
>DYRX01000069.1 GCA_020718525.1 Victivallis vadensis | reverse complement strand
AAATATTGAATACTGAATTTCAATGATGAATATTGAAGAAGAAGACTGTCAAGCTGATGCGTGCTGGAAGAAAGGGGGGAGCTATAGTTTTTCAAGAGAAATAAATTCACAATTTGAATTTATTAAAGTGAAAAACTATACGTTTAGGAAATGCCACGGTGTGCCCCGCACTCCAAATGCTTCGCAGAATTTCGACGGATGCCGAACTTGCTGCTGCGAATGCGATGAGGGTTGCGGCAAAGATGAAGGAAGAGATTAGCATAAGTTCGATCGCCTTGCGGATTTTGTCCGGGTTTGCAGGTTCGAGCGCCTCTCCTATTTCAGGATGTTCGACTTTTCTGTCGCCATAGAACGCCGTGCCGCCAAGACGGAGTCCGAGCGCGCCTGAGAATGCCGCTTCGGTCCAGGCGGAGTTCGGACTTTCATGCTTGTCTGAGTCCCGCATGCCAATCCTGAATGCGTTTTTCCAGTCGAGTCCTCTCAGAAGCGCCGAGAGTGAGACAATTGGGAGGGCAAGCCTTGCTGGAATAAAGTTGAGGATGTCGTCGAAGCGTGCCGCAAGTGTGCCGAAGCGAAGATATCTCTCGTTCTTTTTTCCCCACATCGAATCCAGTGTGTTTGCGCCCCGGTAGAGGACGGCGAAAGCGGCAAATCCTGGCGCTCCAAAGAGGGCAAATCCCAGAGATGCGTAGAAAAGCGGGGATGCGACTCCGTCCGTGAAATTTTCAGCCACGCTTTCGACGCAGGCCTTGACAAGTCCTTCCTGATCAAGGCGTTGCGTGTTTCTGCCGACCATCATAGAAAGGGACTTCGATGCGCCTGGCAGATCGGAATTCCTAAGACGGTCGAGGACGGCTTGGGCATGTTTGGCAAGTCCGGCGGGTGCAAATGAAAAATAGAGAAAGACGGATGCGGACAGAATG
Organism: Victivallis vadensis; assembly: GCA_020718525.1. Classification (GTDB taxonomy): domain Bacteria; phylum Verrucomicrobiota; class Lentisphaeria; order Victivallales; family GWF2-50-93; genus DYRX01. Next base: position 13,995 of record DYRX01000069.1, on the reverse strand, counting down.
GCGGCATTCCCGCCGAGCCTGGCTTCGGCAATGGAGACGAGGATGTATGCGGAGACGGCAAATGGAGCGATCGAGACTGCCGCGGCGAAGGCTCCTGGGATGAATCCGTTGCCGGTTTTTCGGAAAAGCTTTTCTGCGAAATCCGCAAATTTGGCGAAAAAGCATATTGGGTGGAAGCGGTTTGGCGGATCCCCAAAGACAAAATCAATGATGAAGGCGAGTAGAAACGCCAGCGCAAGTTCGGATGGAATCATTTCGATCATTCGGAGATGCGCCCGACTGCGAAATCTTCCAATGCAAGTGCCGATTGAATTTTCAGGACTTCAACATTTATGGGCATTGTTTTAAATCCTTTTCTCGTATCTTTATTTGCAGACGGGCGTCTTACTGAGGGCGGGGTCTATCGTTTCCAGAAGGATGGAAGCAGAACGACTAAAATTGTGAAGACTTCCAGCCTTCCTATCAGCATTGCCGCGCTTAAGACCATTTTTGAAGCGGGTGTCATCCAGGCGAATGTGTTTATCTGGCTGACCTTTCCGAGACCTGGGCCGACATTTGAGACGCAGGCGATTGCGGTGCTGATGTTTGTCTCCAAATCGGAGCTTTCCAGAATTGAAACTGCTATCGCGGTCAGCAAGGTTATAAGACAGTATATGAAGAAAAACGAGACGGCCTTGTGCATTGTGGACGAATCCATGCGCTCTCCGTTGAAGCGGGCGTTTCTGACGAGATTAGGGAAAATTGTGGCGCTGATTCTGTGGATGGAGTACTTCGTGCATATGAGGAGTCTTGATATTTTCAGTCCGCCAGCGGTAGAGCCTGCACATGCCGCGACAAAGGAAATAATAAGTACGACAAGCTTGGAGTATGGAGGCCAGTCGGCAACATCTGCTGTTGCGAAGCCAGTAGAGGAAATTAGAGAAATGACCTGAAACGCGGAATAGCGGAACGAATTTGCCAGGTCTGCGTCAATTACCTTCGAATCGGCAAGGAGTATCTTTCCGCCCATTAGGGAGAAGGCGATGGTGACAGTTGCAATGATAATTATAAAGGAATAGAGACGGAATTCCTCGTCCTCGAAATAGGACATGGTCTTGTGTCGGATTATTGCGCTGTAGTGTAGAGCAAAATTGAGGCTTGCTACAAACATGAAAAGCATGACGACGCACTCGATGTAGAAGCTGTCGAAGGCGGCGATGCTGTCCTGCTCGGTAGAGAAGCCTCCAGTTGCGATTGTCGAGCAGGAATGGCACCAAGCTTCAAAAAAGGTCATCCCGCCTCCCCAGAGAAGAAGCGTCTGTAGAATTGTGATCAGGACATATACGCTCCACATTGCTCTTGCTGTATTGGCGATTCTCGGGGTGAGCTTGTTGCTCTTGTCCGCGCCGCTGGTTTCCGCCATGTAGAGCTGATGGCCGCCTATTCCAAGAAATGGGAGTATTGCAATAGAAAGCACGACAATGCCCATGCCTCCGAGCCAGTGGGTCATGCTTCTCCAGTAGAGCAGTCCTTTCGGGAGATCCGCAATCCCGTATTTCAGCGTTTCACCGCTCGTGAGGACAAGCGTGTTGTCAAGGACGCTAGCTCCGGTCGTCGTGAATCCGGACATGGTCTCGAAAAATGCGTCGTACCAGTACATGTCCATTATGATCATGAATGGAATTGCACCGAAGATTGATGTGAATATCCAGGCGAAGGTGACGATTCCAAAGCCTTCCCGTATTCCGAACTCGTTTTCCCCTCTTGTGAAATAGAAGGCTATGGAGCCGAGGACGACCGGGAATGCTCCAGAAACGAGAAGTCCGTAGATGGCAGATCTCGGATCGCCGCAGATGATTGAAACCAGCGCGGAGGATGCGATGAAAAATCCGACAACGATTGACAGCGATGCGACTACGTTCGCGACACTTCTGATGTTCATCATCTATCTCGGGGAAAAAAGTTTTTCGAGAGTCTTCAGATTGTCGTAGTCGGAGACGGCAGTGACAATGTCGCCCTTTTCCAGTACCAGCGAGCCGACTGCGGCGAGCATTTCGCGGTTCCTCATGACAAAAGCGAAGAGAACATCTGGGGGACATCCGCTTTCGGAAATCATTTTACTGCAGACCGGAGAATTGGATTCGACACGCAGTTCCAGCACGACGGCGTTCGTCCTGTGGAAGAGGGCGCTTATTCTCGATTTTTGGGTCGTGAAAAGTTTCAGGATGGAATTAACAGCAACGAGGCAGGGGCTGATCGAGCAGTCAATCGAGGTTATTGCCGACACTATTTCCTGGTATTGGATGCGGTTTGTAACGTTCACGACCTTTCCGGCGTTCAATTTTTTCGCCAGGATACAGCTTAAAATATTGTCCTCGTCGTCCTTCATGACGCTGATATAGGCGTAGGCTCCGTTGACGCCCGCCTCCCGAAGAATGTCGGCATCTGTGGGCTTGCCCTTGATGACGACGATATTCTTTCGCAGTTCGTCGAGTATCCGTTCGCAGTTCTGCGGATCGCTTTCAATGAGCCTGACATCGTAGCCCAGGTCGTTGAGCTTCAAAGCGAGAAGCTTGCCAAGCTTTGTCCCGCCGCCGATTAGAATTCGTTTTCTCTGGGGGCTTTCTGCTCCCATGCCGCCCCACTCGAGGAGCGCCATTATGCTGTCTTTTTTTCCGGAGACATAGACTTCGTCTCGCGATGCCAGTATGGTGTCCCCGTGTGGAACTATGAATTTGTTGTCCCTGATGAGTGCCGAGAAACGCAGGGAAGAAAGAAGCTCCCTGTCGGGAAAATCCTTGAGCCTTATCCCCACGAGGGGTGATGCCGGTCTGATCTTGAATCCTGTAATCTCAACGTCCGGAGCGTCGAACTCTATTTTTTCGATCACCGAAAGATGTGAAATTGAGCTGAGGATTTTTTCAGAGACCTCGTCTTCGGGGATGATGATGTGGGTAATTCCGAGAAGTGAGGGGATGAAATTGCCAACTTCTGAGAAATAGTCCATCGAGGAGAGGCGGCAGATCGTCTTTTCGACACCGAGATTCGATGCTACCTGGCACGCGATGATGTTGCTGGGGTCGTCGCCTGTCGCAGCGATGAGAATGTCAATGTGCTCAGCCATCTTTTTCAGAACCGGGCTGGTGGCGCCGTTTCCGCAGATTGTCATGAGATCGTATTTTTCCGAGACCGAACGCAGAAGCTCCGGGGAATTGTCGGTTATGAGAACGTCGTTTTTGTCGTTGCAGAAGATCTCCGCCAGATTTCTTCCGAGCTCTCCCGCGCCTAAAATTCCTATTCTCATGTGTACGCCTCATGAGAGGTGATGGATGATTCCGAGGCACAAAAAAAGCTTGGCGGCACAGTTGTCTTTGGAATGAGGCTCATGAGAGTTTGTCCTTGAACAGCTTGCTGAGTATCTGCGGGTTTGCCTTTCCCTTGCTTTCCTTCATCGCCTGTCCGACTAGAAACTGCAGAACTGCAGTCTTGCCAGATTTGAACTGTTCGACCTGAGCAGGAAATGATTCGACAATTTTTTCGACAATTGCTAGCAGGGCGGAATCGTCGGAGACTTGGGAGAGGGATTTTTCCTTAACGATCTGGGAGGGCATGGCATCGGACTCGAAGAGTATAGGTAAGATGAGTTCTTTTGCGGTTTTTGCGTTGATCACGGCGTCGGAGACCAGATTGACAAGCTCCGCCAACTGCTCTGGAGAGACAGTGTTTTCTGCAACTGAAATTTTTCGTTCCGACAGTTCGCGGAGCAGTTCCGAGATGATCCAGTTCGCAAGAATTTTCGGATTTTTCACAAGTTTGGAAGCCTTGTCGAAATAGCTGGCAAGAAGCTTGTCCGATGATATGACTTCCGCGTCGTACTGAGTGAGCCCCAGCGAGGATACGAATCTTGCGCGCATTTCCGCCGGAAGCTCCGGGACCGATTTGCGTATGCTTTCAAGTTCAGCCTCGCAGAAGACCATCGGCATCATGTCCGGCTCCGGGAAATATCTGTAGTCGTGCGCGCTCTCCTTTTTTCTGAGAAGGAACGTGAATGCCTCGTCGTCGTTCCAGGCTCTGGTCTCCTGCTCGAGAGTCCCGTTTTTTGAGAGGACTTCCGTCTGTCTTTCGATTTCATGGATCAGAGCACGGTGCGCCGCCCTGAAGCTGTTGAGATTTTTAATTTCTATCTTTGTCCCAAAGGCTGTATCGCCGCATTTTCTGATCGAGACATTCACGTCACAGCGCATCTGCCCCTTTTCCATGTCGCAGTCGCTGATCCCTCCGAACTGCATGATTTCCTTGAGGGCGCTGAGGTAGGCGTAGGCTTCATCTGGACTTCGCATGTCCGGCTCGCTCACGATTTCCATGAGAGGAACTCCAGCCCTGTTGAAGTCAATGCCGCTGGCGCCAGACAAATGGAGAGATTTTGCGACATCCTCCTCGAGGTGGATTCTCGTTATGCCTATGGTTTTATTTCCGAGAGGGGCGCCTGAAAAGCCTTTGCCTCCAATTTTTATCGAGCCTCGCAAGCAGAAAGGGAGATCGTACTGCGATATCTGATAGTTTTTTGGCATGTCCGGATAAAAATAGCTTTTCCTGTCAAATTTAGAATAGCGGGAGATTTCGCAGGAAGTCATCATTCCCGCCATGATTGTCTTTAGTACCGCCTCCCTGTTGGGCGTGGGCAGAACCCCCGGATTGCCAGTGCAGACAGGGCAAATCAGGGTGTTGGGCTCCTCGCCGAATCTGTTCGGGCATGAGCAGAACATCTTTGTCCTTGTGCTGAGCTGGACATGGACCTCCAAGCCTATGACAGCTTCGTAGACGCTCATTTCCGGCCTCCGATCTCAGGCAGGAAAACTTTAGGAGTCCTCATTGCTTCCAAAGCGGCTCCAATCTCCAGGATTTCCTTTTCAGCCATGTGCTTGCCAGATATTTGAATGCCGACGGGAAGCCCGGTGCCGGCATGAAGCCCTGCGGGAACGCTGAGCGCGCAAATACCTGCGAGATTCGCAGAGATTGTGTAGATGTCGGCAAGATACATTTGGAGCGGATCTGACTTCTCCCCGAATTTGAAGGCTGGAAACGGAGAGGCGGGGGAAAGGATTGCGTCGCATTTCCCAAAGGCTTCAAGAAAATCGTTTCTTATGAGGGTTCTCAGCTTCTGCGCTTTGAGATAGTATGCATCGTAGTATCCGCTGCTAAGGACAAAGGTGCCCAGGAGTATGCGCCTCTTCACTTCCGGGCCGAATCCGTGCCCTCTCGTCTGAAAATATGTCTCGATGAGATCCTTCGCGGGCTCCCTTTTTCCATATCTGACCCCGTCGAATCTTGCGAGATTCGCGCTCGCTTCAGCCGTAGCTATCACATAGTAGTCTGCAATCGCGTATTTGCTGTTCGGGAGCGAGATTTCGACTATTTCCGCTCCGGCGGAGCGAAGCAGGGACAGGCTGTCTGAAAAGACTTTTTTCACTCCGTCGTCGAGTCCGGGACTTTCCATGTGCTCGGTCGCCACGGCGATTTTTTTTCCCTTGAGTCCTGCGGGATTCGCCAATGATGCGGAGGTTTTTCCGCTTGTTTCGAGGGAGCTTGCGTCCATCGGATCTCTCCCTGATATCGTGTCGAAGATATGCGCGGCGTCCAGTACTGTATTTGCCATGGGGCCAATCTGATCAAGCGAGGATGCGAAGGCGACCAGGCCGTAGCGGGAGACAGTGCCGTAGCTGGGTTTTAGCCCGACGCAGCCGCAGAACGATGCAGGCTGTCGAATGGAGCCTCCGGTGTCCGAACCGAGCGCGGCGGGAACTTGGCGCGCCGCGACTGATGCCGCGGAGCCGCCGCTCGATCCGCCGGTGACTCTCGAAGTATCCCAGGGGTTTCTTGTGATTGCGTATGCGCTGTTTTCACAGGAGGAGCCCATTGCAAACTCGTCCATGTTAGTCCTTCCGAAAAGGACAAAGCCTGCCGATTTCAGCCTATCTACGACGGTCGCGTCATACGGAGAAATATAGCCTTCTAGAATTTTCGATGCGCATGTGCAAGGCTGACCTTTCGCCGCGATATTGTCCTTGATCGCTATTGGGATGCCGTCAAATTGTCCGAGCTGGCGCGCCGCCGCCCGTCTGGCGTCTGACGCATCGGCTTCCTTGAGCACGGCATCTTTGTCCAAATGCAGAAAGGAGGATATTTCACTCTCGGTCTCCTCGACTCTCTTCAAAAAGATTCCGCAAAGCTCCCGCGAGCTGATTTTTCCTGATTCAAGCATTGAGGAGGCCTGCGCGACGCTGATGCAATGTCCGCTCTCGTTCACGGTGTCTCCTCCGTGCCTGGCATAACCTGGGGAACCTTGAAGAGCTTCCCGTCAATCAGCCCCGGCGCATTTGCCAGGATCAGAGATGCATCGAAAGCCTCGCTAGGAATATCCTCTCTGAAAACATTGACGACAGGAGAAGCATGGGCTGTCGGCTCGATGCCGTCCGTCTCAGCTCCCGCAATCTGTCCGACGTAATCCAATACGCCGTTGATGTCGCCTTCAAGCCGCTCTGCCTCGTCATCGGATAGGCTAAGCCTCGCCAAAGCGCAAAGATACTTCAAATCCGCCATTTCAGCATTCCTCTTGAACATTTGCAAAAAAAATGAGCCCGGAATTGCTCGACAAATAGAATCGCGCAGGTGTCGGTTCAATTGGGGCAAGGGGGGGAATATAGCACCATCTGAGTTAATATCAAGCATAACGGACTTATCAATATTTTTTTCCGATGGAGCTTGAAAATACGCCTTTGATGCTAAATTTAAGCTTCGCCTTTCTTGGTGAAAACGTTTTGTTCATGGTCGGCGGAATGTGTTTTTGAACGACAAAAGTGTTTTTGGGAGTGTTTTCGATGCCTCAGGCGCAAGAAGCTCAGCAAATACGCGGCAACTATGTGCTCAAAGTGATAAGCGGCGGAGCCAAGGGGTCCGAGTTTCAGCTTGACCGCAGTATATTCACGATAGGGCGATCCGCAGAAGGACAGGGCGACAACCACATTGTCATTCCTGACAATCTTGTTTCAAGATCCCATTGCCGCCTTAGTTTCGACGGGGTAAGATGGAACATTGAAGATCTGGACAGCACCAACGGCACCTGGCTTGTCGGGCAGAAGGTTTCCAGGCTTGTCGCAATGCCTGAAAAAACTCCGGTGCGTGTCGGCAACACCCTCTTTGAAGTCTACAACAAGCGCTCTGCGGATGAAACCGTCTCTCTCGCAATGCCGATGATCACCGTCAGAATGCAGCCGGAGACTTTCGCGCCGTCGGCGTCAGTTCAAAAGAGCCCGGATCAGACAAGGACTGCGGCGGAGCAGAGCCGACAGCTTTCTTCAATATATAAGTTTCAAAATGCAATCGCCTCGACTTCGAACCTCGACAAGCTCTATTCCAGAATTGTCTCGGCAGTCATCGAGCTTATGCCTGTCAACAAAGTCTTTCTCATCATCTACTGGCTCGACAGCGGCAAGTTCGAACCTGTCGCCGGAATGGACCGCAAGGGGGCGATAGAGGAAATTGGCGAGGGCGAAATCAGCTCGAACATTGTTGACTTCGTAAAGGAGAACAGGGAGTCGGTGCTTTCGGTCGGTCAGGCCAAGGAAAACAATTCCCAGCCGCCGCAGGGGCAAGGCAAAGTCCCTCTGAGAAAGAGCACCATGTGCGTGCCGATGCTTGTGAACCAGCAGTTGACAGGGATGATATATTTCGAGATGGAAGGCTCTGCAGTGTACGAGGAGGACGACCTGAGCCTTGCCACGGTGATCGCCCACAGCGCCGCCCTTGCAATAGAAAACATCCGTCTGCTTGAATTCAACCTGAAGAATGAGCGTCTGGTTGCGACCGGGACTACTGCGGCAGGGCTTTCCCACTACATAAAAAACATTCTCGCAGGGCTTGATGGAAGCCTGAATCTTCTGCATATGGCGATAGAGGAGAAGGATCTTGGAATGGCTGGCGAATCGCTCTCCATCCTCAGCAAAAACCACAGAAGGCTGGTCAATCTCGTCCTCGACCTGCTCAACCTGACAAGCGAACAGAAGCTGAACTTGAAGATAAACGATCTCAACGCTGTGATTGACGACGCGATCGAGCTCATGGCGCCCCAGCTTAAACAGCAGGGCATCGAGCTCACGAAGAATCCTGCGATCAGCAGTCTTCCTCTCTATGCGGAATTCGACGCGACTGGAATACACAGGGTTCTGCTCAACCTGATTTTGAATTCCGAGCACGCGATACAGTCCAAGTTCGAGACAATTGACGCCAAAGAGGGCGGAATGATCCTGATCAACGCCCGCTTCAGCGACACCAAGGACTACATAATCGTCTCCGTTTCCGACAATGGAACGGGAATTTCAGGCGAAGACGCAGAAAAAATATTTGAAATATTCTTCACGTCCAAAGGCTCTGCGGGCACTGGACTTGGGCTTGCGGTCACAAAGCGGATAATCGAGGCGCATGCGGGGACAGTCTCCGCCAGCGGCAAGAAGGGCGAATCATGCACGATAGCCTTCACTTTGCCGATAAGCCACAACGAGTCCAACACTATCACGCACGCCATAAAAAGACTCCAGTGAAGATGCGCCCCCTCAAACCGAATACTTCCAGCAAGCACCTGTATAGGAACTCTTCCGCCACGGATGCGCGACTTCTCCTCTGCCCGAGATGCTACGAAATCATATCGAGGGACGACATCGAGCATTTCAGCAAATGCCCCTTCTGCGATCTCACGCTTCCCGTTGATCCCGAGCTCGAAGACTACATCCTCTCCCCCCTTGTCGAAGAATGGACATTTCAGCAGGGTGCCATGTCCCAAAGACAGCTCCATTCAAGCCCCTTCGGACGCCAAAATCTCCTCGCCGAGATTAATTTCGAATGATTTTTTGAATATTTTCTTGTTTTTTTTTTCAACAGCATTAGATTATTCGGCTTTTGCAAATTCAAGAGTCTGTTTTTCATGTCAATAAAGACGGCTTGTCCGTCGCGCTCAGGAAGGAGACGAAAATGAAGGTTAGGGCATCCATCAAACAAAGGTGTGAAAACTGCCAGATAGTGAAGAGGAAGGGGGTCGTGAGAGTGACCTGTTCCCGCAACGCACGCCACAAGCAGAGACAGGGTTGACGCAACTAATTAATTGAAAGGAACTTATAATGCCTCGTATTCTCGGAATCGACATTCCAGGAAAGAAGAAGATCGAAGTGTCCCTGCGCTACATTTACGGAATCGGTCCGAAGCTCGCGCTCGACATACTCAGAAAAGCCAACGTCAAAGAGGGCATCAAGGCGGACGAGCTCAGCGATGAAAACCTTGCAAAGATCACCACGATTCTCCAGAACGACTACACGGTTGAAGGAGACCTCAGAAGGATGGTGGCGCAGGACGTGAGGCGTCTGGTCGCCATCGGAAGCTACAGAGGGACAAGGCACCGCAGAGGTCTCCCAGTGAGAGGGCAGAGGACAAAAACCAACGCGAGAACGAGAAAAGGCAAGAGGCAGACGGTCGGAGCGATCCGAGACAAATCCCAGAGAAAGATCGCCGCTTCCGACAGTCCCGCCGCGTCTGCGGCTCCAGCCGCGCCAGCAAAGAAATAACATAAATAATTGTAAATAAGAGGGTTGCATAAATGGCAGAAGAATCGGTTGCAAAAAAAGCGCCAAAGCCGGAAACCGCCGAAACTGCGGCTGTCCCGGCTGATGCCGCCGCCGCTCAGGACGGCGCCGCCGCAAAGAAGAAAATCAAGGGCGGCAGAAATGTCCCCGTCGGCATCGCCTACGTGAACGCGACGTTCAACAACACGAAAGTCGTCTTCACAGATCTGCACGGCAACGTCCTTTGCTGGTCCAGCGCGGGCAAGTGCGGCTTCAAGGGCTCCAAAAAAAGCACGGCATACGTCGCCCAGCTCGTGGCGACTGACGCAGCCAAAAAGGCGCAGGCTCTCGGCATGAGGGAAGCCGAGGTCAGAATCAACGGTCCAGGCGCAGGAAGAGAATCGGCAGTCAGAGGCGTCATAGCCGCAGGACTCGAAGTCAATTCGCTCAAGGATGTCACGCCCGTTCCGCACAACGGATGCAGACCGCCGAAAAGACGCAGAGTCTAGGCGCATTCCCTGCACTCCGATTTGCGGCTTCCGTCATCGAGTCTCATACATAAAACCTTAGGAGATACACAAAGATGGGTTCATCAGCAAACAGCTTTCCGATGCCTAAGTGCGTCGAGATTGACGAAGCTAGCGCCACAGACCGCTACGCCAAGTTCACCGCTTCTCCATTCCAGAGCGGATTCGGACACACGATCGGCAACTCCATTCGGAGAATTCTTCTCTCCTCCCTCGAGGGCGATGCAATCTCGTCCCTGAAAATTGACGGAGTCCAGCACGAATTCGCCTCGATTCCGAATGTGGTGGAGGATCTGACGGAAATCGTCCTCAACATCAAGAAAATTCGCCTGATATCCCATTCGGGCGGAAGCAGGACGCTGGAAATCAGAAAAGACAAGGCCGGCGCTGTGACGGCGGCTGACATAGTCACCGACGGCACCGTGACTGTCCTGAATCCAGAGCAGATCATATGCACGCTCGACAAGGATTTCGCCTTCAGAGCTGAAATTGAGATCAAGCGCGGCAAGGGATGGATTCCCGCTGACAAAAACAAGAAGGCGGATCAGATCATCGGAACAATCGCGGTGGACTCCCTCTTCACTCCGGTGACAAGAGTCAAATATTCCGTTGGACTGGCGCGAGTTGGCGAGGAAACCGAGATGGACAGCCTTGCTTTGGAAATATGGACGGACGGACGCATCGCCCCCAAAGACGCCCTCGAGAACGCCTCGAAAATTCTTCAGCTTCACCTCAAGCCTTTCCTCGGCTCCCTCGCGGGAGAGGAAAGCGCCCTCGCTTCGATAACCGATGAGGAAAAGAAGCTCTACAAGGTATTGGTGCAGAACGTTGACACGATCGAACTTTCGGTCAGAGCTCAGAACTGCCTCAGAAACGCCAACATCAAGCTGATCGGCGATCTCTGCATGAAGACCGAGCAGAAGATGCTCAAATACAGGAACTTCGGAAAGAAGTCGCTCGAAGAAATCAAGCTGAAGCTCGAATCCATGGGACTGGGACTCGGAATGACATTCAGCGCCGAAATGATCGGACTCATACAGGAAGAGTCCAAGAAACTCCAAAGCGAAGAAGAGCAGGAGGCTTAATATGCGCCATCTAAAGGCAACCTTAAAACTCGGAAAAACCGGACAGCACAGAAAAGCAATGTTTGCCAATCAGGTCTCAAGCCTGATTGTGTCGGGCGAAATCAGAACCACCGTCGAAAAAGCCAAGGCGACTAAAAGACTCGCCGACAGAATGGTGACTTTGGCAAAAAAAGGCACACTTCACCACAGAAGGCTTGCCGTGTCCAGAATACGCGACGAAGGCGCGGTGAAAAGACTTTTCGAAGTGATTGCACCAAGCTTCTCGGAGCGCAAAGGCGGATACACAAGAATCATAAGACTCGGCGTCAGACGAGGCGATGCCGCCGAGGTCTGCCTTCTTCGCTGGACAGGTCATGAGCCCGCTCCTGCCAGGAAGAAAAAGGCTCCCAAGGCTGAAGCGGCAGAGACGGCAAAGAAGACGGACGCAAATTGATGTCCGGACCGGTGCAGAATTCTGAGAACAATGAATTCTACGCCTGGAATGTGATCGTGAGCGGCGGCACCCGCGGGATAGGTGCCGCTATCAGCAGAGCCTTCTTGAACAGTGGCGCGAAAGTCACCGCACTTTGCAGAAATATGACTGACTCCGCCAGGCTCATGCAGGACGAATATCCTCCGGAGATTCTCCGCATAGAGGCTTTTGACATCGCCGATCCGTCCGCGTGCGAGTCCTTCTTCAAAGCTTACAACGAGACGCATGATTCGCTCGAAATCATGGTCAACAACGCCGGAATCCGCAGAGACAATGCCGTCGGAATGATGCCATTCGAGGACTGGCAGGCGGTTCTGTCATGCAATCTTGGCTCCAGCTTCATAATGAGCAAGCTTGCACTCCTGAAAATGATGGAGAAGCGTTTCGGCAGAATCATCAGCATAAGCTCGCCTTCCGGCGTTTTCGGATTTCAAGGCCAGGCAAACTACGCGGCGTCCAAGGCCGGCCAGGTCGCCCTTGCAAAATCCCTGTCCAAGGAGGCGGCGCGGCGGAACATAACCGTGAACTGCATATCCCCGGGCTTCATCGAGACAGAGTTGATTGCGGACTTGTCCGAGGAGGCAAAGTCGGAATATAGAAAAATGATACCCCTGCGCAAGTTTGGAAAGCCCGAGGACGTCGCCCACGCCGTCCTTTTCCTAGCCTCCAGATCTTCCTCATACATAACAGGTTCTGTCCTGGAAGTAACTGGCGGACTCTGATCCTTTTTGCTCGTCCATCATACTCGTCTAGATAAGGTAGCAAAATGAACGGCATCCGTAGGCAGGGCATCGAAATTCTGGCGCCTGCAGGCTCCTGGGACTCCCTTTCAGCGGCAATGAGGGCTGGCGCGGATTCGGTCTATTTCGGAATCGGCGCGCTAAACCTCAGGGCACGATCCGCCGCTAATTTCACGGAAAAGGACCTCCGCAAGATAAGGCGGCTCTGCTCCAAAGCCGGAGTCAGGGCATATCTCGCGCTGAACTCGATCATCTACGACGAAGAGCAGAGCGAAGTCGAACGCTTCTGCAAAATAGCTTCCGACGAAGGCATTGACGCAATAATTGCGATGGACTTCGCCGCCATCGAGGCCGCCCGCCGCCATGGAATTCCAGTCCATGCCTCGGTTCAGAACAATATTTCCAACCTCGCCGCAGTCAGGCATTTTGCGAAATTCGCAGACGCTGTCGTCCTTGCCAGGGAACTTTCCCTCGGGCAAATACAGCGCATCCATGAAAAAATCCGCGATGAGAAAATCAAAGGTCCCGGCGGCGAACTTGTCTGTCTTGAAATATTTGTGCATGGAGCTCTCTGCCTGGCGATCTCGGGAAAATGCTATCTGAGCCTCGATGCGCATTCGCATTCAGCCAACAGGGGCGACTGCTTTCAAAACTGCCGCCGATCCTATCTTCTGCGCGACGACGAAAGCGGCAATGAGTTTACGCTTGAAGGACGCAATATATTGTCGCCAAAAGATTTATGCACAATCAGAATCATCGGGAGAATTCTTGATTCCGGAGCATCCATCCTCAAGATCGAAGGCAGAGGGAGAAGTGCCGACTATGTCTATGAATGCGTCTCGGCATACAAGGAGGCGGTAGATCTGCATCTTGGGGGGCGATTGACTGGTGAGGATTTGGTTCGTCTGGAAAAGAGACTTGCCTCGGTATTCAACAGGGGCTTCTGGCATGGGGGGCACTATCTCAACGAAGATGCGTCTGCCTGGAGCGGAGGATCGGAATCTCTGTCGGAGTTCAGGAAGGAGCATGTCGGCTTTGTGTCTAATTTTTTCGGGAAAATTTCCGTTGCGGAGCTCAATCTGAACGCCGATTCAGTGAGAAAGGGAGAAATTCTCCTTGTTGCCGGCTCCCTTACCGGAGCGGAACGCTTTGTCGCAGAAGAACTTGTGATTGACGGCACATCCGTCCCCGAGGCCCGCAAGGGGCAAATTGCAACAGTAAAATCTCCGGTGAAGCTCAGGCGGAACGACAAGGTTTACCGGCTCCGCCCCCGATAGGGATCTGAATCCGTGAAGCCGCCTCAGGCAATGCAAATGCGCGGTGGCAGATTATCACTTTCGGCGTCATTCGTCATTTACATGTCTCGATATGCACATTCCTCATTCCTTGAAATTGATAATCTGGCACCCGTGACAAATGGCATGGCTCAGATGTCCCAACCTCCGAGAATATTTTTATTCCATGCTCATATGGCAGATACAGCAATATTCATTCGATTTTAATGGTGCAACGGATTCAGAGGTCTGACCTGGGTGCATTTCCCAAAAGTTGAACATTATCTCACACGAAGACACAAAGCACACG
>DYRX01000068.1 GCA_020718525.1 Victivallis vadensis | reverse complement strand
ACATTGGTAATTGGAAATAATTTATTATTCTAGTGTATTACGATTAGTATTTAAGGGACAGGACACTGGTTTCCGAATGCTGCAAGGACTGATTTGCGCAAATCGTCAAACGTCTTGAAGTACTTCAGGTGCGTAGCGTTCTTTGAGCCAGTTGCATAAGTCATAAATCGAGCCGTTGCGTGAGTCATTGCAGGGCTCGCAAATATTTTTGGTAGTGGCAATACCCCATACCTATCAAGTTAAGACCTCAAGCCAGTGAAAAGGCACGGATGGAGAAAAGCTGAATCGGAAAATGGATCGGCTGTCTGGAAAATGTCGTAAAACTTTTCCACAGGAATCAGCGACTGATTCCTGATATAGTTTTTCAAGGAAAATAAATTCTCAATTTGAATTTATTAAAATGAAAAACTATAGACTGGAGTTTTTACCTGAGGTCGTAGTGGTTGTATAAGCTCTTGAAGAAGACTGGCTACCCCCGAGTAACTATGGATCTAATCCTGGCAATGCGCCCTCGTTGCTTTTCCGACACTGCCACGCCGTTTTATGTTCACCGCTCCAAGCGGCACGGATATGATCCACTGTAAGCTTAATTGTCTGAGGGGCAGACCTTCAGACTTCTGAATCCAGAACAGAATGAAAAGCGGCTGAATATTGCTGTATCTTATTTATAGCCATGGAATAACAATATTTAATTGTTCCGTGCGACGCTCCATCCACCAGCTAAAGCTAAGTGATTTCAAGACCGCTTGAAGCAAAAAATCCAGCTCTCAAATCTGCAATTGTATTTTCACTGATCTGCAGACCGCCGCCCGCCTCAAAAAAGGCGATAGAGGATTACTGAATAATCACGGAGGGTTGGACATCTGAACTCCCGCCCCGTTCCCGTAATCACTATCGTGTTTTGTTTCGTGTTTCATGCATCGCTTACGCTTACGTGAACCGCTCCGCTGTGAACGGACAAATTTTGAATATTGAACGGAAGAAAGTCAACGGTCAGACAAAAGATCGGATCGGGATCGAGGAAAAGTATCCGGATTACGGTGCCCGCGCATTGGAATCTGCGGAATTCGCATTTGTTGTTTCACTGGATTGCGCCGGACCAGATGTAGTAGAAGCCTGCCTTCATCGAGCCAAGAGTATTCAAAGGACCGAGATTGACCAGGCTGTAACTTTGTGAGGAGGAGGACTGCGATGTGTTGTAAATGTTGTCGTCGGGATAGTAGAGCCTTCGGTAGACGACGAGCTGGGAGTCGTCCGGCATGGCGGCGAGGAGTCTGCAGGCGGCGATAGCGTCTTCGGGATATCCGATTTCATCAATGAGTCCGAGTTTGAGCGCCTCTGAAGATGTGAAGATGCGGGCGGATCTGATCAGCTCAAGGTTTGCCTTGTCAATCTTCCTCTGGGCGAGGAGGCAGTCATAGAAATGCCTGTTCAGCTCGGCGACAATTTTTCCGAAAAGCTCCTCTTCGCCCCTGGCATCCTCTCTGAAGGGGGAGCCCATGTCCTTGTTTTCTCCGGATTTGCTGACTTGCACGGAGACGCCGATCTTGTCCAGGAGACCCTGGAGTTTCGGGCGCATGAAAATGACGCCTACAGAGCCTGTCACGCTTGTCGGCTGTGCGACGATTCTGTCGGCAGGCAGTGATGCCATGTATGCGCCAGAGCATGCCATGTCCATCATCAGGACCACCACCTTGTTTCCGGTGCGTTTTTTATAGTTCAGTATTTCATGGTATAGTATGTCGGAGGCGGTTGTTGTTCCTCCGGGCGAGTCAATTTTCAGCAAAAGGGCCTTGATCCTTTTGTCTGTGGCGGCTAGCCTCAACTGGGACACGGTCTCCTCCACGATGCTCGAAGGCTCTCTGAATATCGAGAGCCCCTGGGAATTGCTTATGACTCCGTCAATGTTGACAAGGAGTATTTTCGATTCGGAATTGCTTCCTTGTATGACAGATTCGCCGAGTGGCTCGGTTTTGTCGACCAGGAAATTCATGCGGAAAGTCGCACAGCCGCTGCAGAGGAAAAGAATCAGAGGCAGGAAAATAAATCTCATCGGAACTGCGGGACATTCGTTCTTTTTCATAGATATTAGATCTCCGTAGCTTGTTTCAGAAACCGGGTTGCCAATAAAAATAGGCGGTCAATCTGCTTTTGTCAAGAAGCTGGCTTTGAATTGGACTGCTATGCTTAAAATCCTAAATACGGAGCTCCAAATGACATTTCGCGGGAAAATCGGTTTTTTGCCCAAATATCACATTTTTAAGTTATAAGTCGTTTATAATCAATGAAACTGCTTTAAGAATCCCTGGCACAGATTTATCAGGACCAGATGTTTCACCCCAGCTCGAAGGAAGTCACGCCGAATATTTCATTGATCGGGACTTCGGGGATGCCGTTTGCATACATTCTTGCAGTTGCAAAGACTTCTTTCATGCGCTGTCTCTTCACCAGCTCCATGGCGGCAGAGTTAGGCTCGGGGACATCAATAAAAACCGGGCTTCCCTCTTCTGCGAAATTCGCAAGTCCAGCAAAGAGTTTGTCCGCAACGTCCGCGTTTTCAGCAAAGAGCGGAGCTATTTTATAGCCAGTTCTGCATTTTCTGATCAGACCATAGCCATTGACGCGCTTTTTTGAAATCGAGACAAGCCCCATGCTCTGTGGCTGAAAAATCCATTTTTTAAGAAAGGTGCCTCTGTCCGCTGGAAAATAAAGCCTGTCGAATGAACACAATTCGTTAAAGTCAACCATTGAAATTTCTGTAAGCTCACCAGTTCCGCTAGTTTTTCCAGACCTGCCTTCAAATCTCATATTTCTGTATGCGAGCTTGAATCCATAATTTTCATAATTCCTGACTTTCGCAAGGACACCGTCCTGACCTACTGTTCTCTTTCCAAGATAATCAAGGGCTGTCTCTCCCAATTCAATTCCGACTCGAAGTCCTCGGAAAGCTTTTTTCACGATGAAAAGACCTATGAAGCCAAATCTGGAGTCGTATGCTACCGCCGAAATTGCTCCAACAGCTTTTCCGTGCGCGTCTTGCGCGATGAAGAATCCGTTCGGATCGGCTGAAAAGAATGATTCGGCGTCATGGATTCCCGGATTCCATCCCTCATCCGCCGCCCAGCCTAGGACTTCCCCAAGCTCAGCCTCGATCATTCGTTTTATTTCGATTCGCATTTTCCTGCGCTCGATGGAAAAAGATCGCCTATGAATCCTGCGATGGGGTCTCCTGAAAGGGCGTGAGAAAGAGCTCTGAGCTCGTCCCGGTCGAACCAGATTCCGTGGCCGCTCGGGCACTTGTCCAGCTCCAAATCGCCTTTCGCACGGAAACACGTCATTTTTTTTCTGCATACCGGGCATGGTCTGCCTGTCGAGTCAGAACTTTGCTTCTCAGAAGCTGAAATCAAATCCCAGAATGCCGTTATTTTTTCTGTTTGAGAGGACAATTCGCCAAGAAGCAGTTCAAGCTCCCCGTCATCGAGCCAGATTCCGCCGCATTCGTGGCAATAGTCTATTTCGACATGCCTTGATTCCAGAACAATCATTTCGATGGAGCATTCCGGGCAGAGCATCAGTCCACCTTGCGAACGGAGAAAATACTGCTAAAGAGGTAGAGATGGATGGAAGTGAGCAGAAGAATTATCCCGAAGATGAGCGGCATCAGGACCGGCACCTTCAAGTCAGGATCTATCACGCTGTCCTGTGGCTGTTCAGGGTTGTAGTGCACAAGGACTGAAGATGGAGCTGGAAATTTGTCGAGGATCTGGGTCATCTCGGCGATCTGCCCGTTGTATGCCGCCTTCGATTCATTGAAAAGATCGTATCCGAACGATGAAACCGACGTCGAATAGTAGGGTGTCTCCCCGAGGGCGTATTCATAGACGATGTTTAGCTCGTAGAGATCCTTCTCCCTCGAACTATGGCTCTTGATGACCGCCGAGTCAATGACGAAGCCGCTCGTGCTCGGATATCTCTTGTAGGCGGCGGCCTCCCGTATGTTCATCAGACCGAAGATGCAGACACCAGAACCGCAGGCAAATATCAAGCAGACCGCTATTTTCTTCAACACCCTTATTAAATTGAAAAAACCCGTCATTTCTAGAACAGCCTTGCTTTATTGTTCATATCCGCTTGGATTTATCTGAATCTCGGGTCTATTGTACAGCAATAATCCAAAATTTCAAACAAAGAAATGGAATTATGATGACCGAAAAAGAGATTGTCGAAATAATGACGGGCTCTAAAGCTCTGCTCGAAGGGCACTTTCTCCTCAGAAGCGGACTCCATAGCGACAGGTTCTTTCAGGCGGCTCTCGTTCTCCAATACCCGGAATACGCGGAGAAGCTCTGCAGAGAGCTTGCGGAATGCTTCAAGGACTTCAAAGCCGAAACTACAGTTTCCCCCGCCATCGGAGGTCTGATCGTGGGTCAGGAATTTGCGAAATTCGCAGGAACAAAGGCTATTTTCGCCGAAAAAGACGGCGACAACTTGGTTCTTAGACGAGGCTTCTCAATCAGGCGCGGCGAAAAAATCATCATAGCTGAGGATGTTGTAACCCGGGGTGGCCGCGTCGCTCAGTCAATCGAACTCGCCAAGTCTTTTGGAGCAGAAGTCCTCGGAGTTGCCGCGTTGGTTGACAGAAGCGGCGGAAGCGCCTCTTTCGGAGTTCCGTTCAAAAGCCTTCTCAAGCTGAGTCTGAACACATACGATCCGTCGGACTGCCCCCTCTGCAAAGCAGGCATCCCTCTTCAGCGGCCGGGCTCGAAATAATCTTCCACAGAATCCAGGAGAACAAATGCTTCAGTCCCTGCTTAAAAAAATATTCGGAACCTCATCGGCGAGAACAGTAAAAAAGCTTGCGCCTATCGTCCAGAAAATAAACGAGCTCGAACGCTCCTATCAGTCCCTGAGCGACGAGGCGCTCCAGGCAAAGACGCCAGAATTCAAGGAGCGTCTCTCCAAGGGGGAAACTCTTGACGACATTCTCCCCGAAGCCTTTGCGACCGTCAAAAGCGCGTGCAGGAGATTCGTCGGTAAAACCGTCACTGTCTGCGAGCATGAACTCGCCTGGGACATGGTTCCTTTCGATGTCCAGATCATTGGCGCAATAGCTCTCCACAGAGGAAAAATCGCCGAAATGGCGACCGGCGAGGGCAAGACGCTCGTCGCGACAATGCCTCTCTATCTCAATGCGCTCACTGGAAAGAACTGCCAGCTTGTCACGGTGAACGACTATCTCGCCAAACGCGACTCCGAATGGATGGGCGCAATATTGAGGTTCCTCGGAATCAGCGTCGGCTGTATTCAGAACGAAATGGGACCGACCGAACGACGCGAACACTATAAATGCGACGTGACCTACGGCACCAACAGCGAATTCGGATTCGACTACCTCCGAGACATGGGAATGGCGATGAACGCCGAGCAGATCGTCCAGCGCGGACACTACTATACAATCATTGACGAAGTTGACAGCATCCTCATTGACGAAGCCAGAACCCCGCTCATCATCTCCGGTCCCGTCGCTATCTCGACCCACCAGTTCGACAAGCTCAAACAGCCAGTCGCCGAGCTCTTCTCGAAGCAGAACCTCCTCTGCTCGCGCCTAGTCGCGGAAGCCAGGACTGTCCTCGAAAAGGAGGACGCGGCAAGCGAGGACAAGGACGACGCATATCTGAAGCTCCTTCAGGTGAAGTTTGGCATGCCTACCCACAAACAGCTCATGCATATCCTCGAAGAGGGGACGACCTTGAAGGCCCTTGAAAAAACCGAGGCCTTTGTAAGAAGCGACAACAACCGCGGAATGCTTCTCCAGGTTCAGTCCGAACTTTTCTTTGTCATTGACGAAAAGCATCACGACGCGGATCTCACCGAAAAGGGACGCAACGCCCTCAGCCCGGACGACCCCGAAATGTTCGTCCTCCCGGATCTCCTAACATCAATCCATGAAATTGACAACGACAGCTCCCTTTCAGACGAGGAGAGAATCAAGAAAAGGCAGATCTTCCAGGAGGACT
This sequence comes from Victivallis vadensis, assembly GCA_020718525.1. Classification (GTDB taxonomy): domain Bacteria; phylum Verrucomicrobiota; class Lentisphaeria; order Victivallales; family GWF2-50-93; genus DYRX01. Next base: position 8,974 of record DYRX01000068.1, on the reverse strand, counting down.
TCTCAAAAAAAAGCGAGTCTATCCACAATATTTCCCAGCTCCTGAGGGCATACTGCCTCTACGAGAAAGATGTCCACTATGTCGTCCAGGAGAACAGAGTTCTCATCGTTGACGAGCATACAGGAAGGCTCATGCCCGGAAGAAGATTCAGCGAAGGACTTCACCAGGCTCTCGAAGCCAAGGAAGGTGTCAAGATCGAAAGGGAAACCCAGACTCTCGCCACCATCACCATTCAAAATTATTTCAGATTGTATGAAAAGCTCGCTGGAATGACTGGCACCGCCGAAACCGAAGCGAGCGAATTCCATCAGATCTACAAGCTCGATGTCATGGTCATCCCCACCAACAAGCCATGCAGACGAAATGACGCCAACGACTGCGTCTACAAGACCAAGCGCGAAAAGTACAAGGCGATCATCGAAGAAGTGCGGGCTTCGCACGAAAAAGGTCAGCCAGTCCTCCTGGGCACCGTCTCGGTCGAGGTCTCTGAAATACTCAGCAGAATGCTCAAGCGCGATAAGATTCCCCACAATGTCCTCAACGCAAAAAATCACGAGTTCGAGGCGGAAATAGTCGCCCGTGCCGGACAGGTCAGCGCTGTCACCGTCGCGACAAACATGGCTGGACGAGGCACCGACATCAAGCTCGCGCCTGGTGTCTCGGAGCTCGGAGGACTCCATGTCATCGGAAGCGAACGCCACGACTCGAGGCGAATTGACAGACAGCTCCGTGGACGTTGCGCGCGCCAGGGAGATCCGGGCTCCTCCCGCTTCTACGTGTCCCTCGAAGACAATCTCATGCGCCTATTCGGCTCCGACAGGATTTCCGGCATAATGACAAAGTTCGGTTTCGAGGAGGGGGAAGACCTTCAGCACCCGCTCTTGAACAGATCAATAGAAACAGCTCAGAAACGGGTAGAACAGCATCATTTCTCAATCCGTAAAAGAACTCTAGAATATGACGACGTGATGAACAAGCAGAGAGAGGTCATATACGGGAAGAGAAAGGCGATACTTCTTTCGGAAAATCCCAGAGTCCAGCTCTTTGAGACCGTAAAGGAGGAAATTGAAATCCACCTCGATGAGGCATTTTCAAATATTGCCAAAGAGGGCAATGCCGGCTTCGATTCCGACGTGATCGCCGCCTGGCTCAACTCCACCTTCCCGATAGGCTTCTCGAAAAAGGATTTTGAAATCGAATCCCCCTCCCAGGATGAAAACACATCCTTTGAAGAGATTCTCTCAAAAATCATGGCGAAAATCGAAAAGGCATACAATCTCAAGGCGGAGCTGGAAACTCCTGAATCCCTCAAATGGCTCGAGAGGAACATCATGCTCGAGGCGATTGACAGGCTCTGGCAGGAGCATCTTTACGCAATGGACCATCTCAGGTCAAGCATCGGCCTGAGGGCATACGCGCAAAAGGATCCGCTTGTGGAATACAAGCGGGAAGCCTTCAAGGTATTCTGCGAACTGCTCAAGGATGTCAATCAGGAAATCTTGACGAACATGTTCAGATCCGCGACTAGTCTGGCGGCGTTCGAACGTCTCTTCGCTTCTCTCCCGCAACAGCTCATCCACAATCAGATCGAGCAGTTCGGAACTGACTCATCTTCTAGCTCCAGCTCCGCAGGTGCAGAGTCTGAGCAGTTCCAGGCAGGGGAAGATCAGGAAAATCAGACATCCAACGATCTCGGAATAACCTTCGTCAGAAATCTGCCGCGGGTTGGAAGAAATGACGTATGCCCCTGTGGAAGCGGGAAGAAATACAAGAAATGCTGCGGAAAATAGCATCGTCAAACTTTTTTCCAAATTTTCTCGTTTTTCTGATCGCGTCCATTCCTCTGCTCCTGTCTTTTCTAACTAGTCCGCATGAAATGGACTGCGGAACAGGCATCGCCTCATTCTTTCCGCCGTGCCTCTTTCATTCTCTGACCGGACACCCCTGCCCCGGATGCGGGATGAGCCGTGCATTCGTCTCCATCTCACATTGCGAATTTCGCAAAGCCTTCGAACTCAACCCCTTATCCATACCATTCTACATCTTCCTAGCTTCCATCTCAGTCTCATATCTGATGAAATCAATACGTGAGGGGAAAAAACTATGCGATCCAAAAAACTGAAGTTCCTGGCGGATTTTTTTCCGTTGCACTCATTTTATTGCGGCTAGATTCGTGTTTTCTCGCCAAAGAACTTTTGACAGCATTGATCCCGATGACTATAGTAGAAACTCGTGGAAATCGCATTCGCCCAAATCTTCGCTTCCTCCGTCAGGCCATTTCAGGACAACTCTTCGCGGTCTGTCAAGTCTGAGTTCGACATGCAACTTTTGTCCGGGCTCCTTGCGGATTTTTACCTGTGCCAAGCCGTCGGAGCCGATCGGAGCTTGTCCTGATGTTTCGCCGCAGATCGGGGGCTTCGGACTGAAAAGAACGGTTTCAAAGCCGGGCGAGCCTGGTTTTATGCCAAGGGAACCTGTTATGAATTCAAAGATTGGCGAAGAGCTCCATGCGTGGCAGTCGCTTCGGCAGTCCTCTCTTGGGATTTCCGGGAAAGTCGTGAAATTCCATTTTAGGACTGATTTCCAGTCGTCAAGTTTTTTCCAGAAATATTCACAGTCGCCGGTCTTTTCCCATGCCCTGAAGAGGTAGAATGAAAAATATAGGGTAGCCTTGCTCATATTAGCTTCGTTCTCGTATATGCGCTTTGCGAGGAGCTTCGCTTTTTTTCCCCTGACGGCATCGCACAAGATAGCCCATGCATTCACGTGCTGGCTGAAAAACTGAGCGCCGGGCATATCGGCATAAAGACCTTTCTCCTTGTCGAAGCAGTGTTTGTCAAGGGCTTTGAGCGATCTTTGGTGTCTTTTCAAATATTCCCGCGAAAGGGCTTGTCTGCCGCAGGCTTCCATTAGAAACGCCGCATTCCTGCATGCCTCCGCATATTGCATTGTGTTGATGGTTAGGGATTTCTGCATTCCTCTCGCGGGATTCCCGTTGGGCCATTCAGGAAGCCAGTCAGTGAAATTCCAATACGGAAGATGGCCCAGCAGTCCGTCCTCTCCGACGCGCCGTTCGAACCAGTCAAGAACCGAGCCAATTCCGGGAGCGAGCTCCCTGATAAATTCAGTGTCGCCGAAATAGTCGTAATGATCCTTTATCATCATGACCCAGTAGAGGCTGAAGCCGACAATGACTTGAGTCCAGGTGGAAGGATACCTGGACTGGGTGATGCCTTCCGGCAGACGCGAGCGGTCATAGTGCCTGATCGCCTGTCTTCCAAGGCGGTCGTCGCCAGTTGCCGCATATGAAATGAGCGCCTGTATTCTTGTGTCTCCCGTATATTGGAGCTGTTCGTAGTAGGGGCAGTCGTAATAGTGTTCATGGGCGCAAAGGCGCGCCGTCCGCCAGGCGATGTCCCAAACCCTGCGAATTTCGCAGTCTCCGCATTCGAAGCTGGCCTTCAATTCAAACGGATACATGAATGTTCTATATCTTGGGGCGTGCAGACGCAGTGCCTCATTTCCAGCCTCAATTTCGATCGCCACGAATCTGAATGTTCTGAACCAGAAGCTCTCAAAGATAAAATCAGATCCGTCTGCTTCGACGAGATCTGCATATCCGAAGACTTCGCCGTCTTTGCGGTCGCGTTCCAGTTTTTTGCCGTCAACAAAAAGGGATTCGGAATATCTCAGGCGCAGTCTGGCGCCGGCACCTCCTGAAATCCTAAGTATGGGAAAAGCTGTTGTCAGAGCGCCCGCGTCAAGAACAATCTTTGCGTTTCCTGCGACAGTGAGAGGGGAGTCTCCGGAAAGCCAAGATGAGTGTTCCTTATCCGATCCGAGCCCTGCGCACGAGAGCAGACTTGAAAATACGCCGTCCTTCTCCTCCATCATCGGAACCGTTCTTGGAACCAGCCACCATTTTGTGTAGGGATCTTCCATTTTTTCCCGGAAGACTGCCGGTCCTGAGTCGCACGGAGCGAGCCATCCGGAATCGTCAAAGGAATGATTTGTCCACCCGGCAGGATACTTGCATCTGATGAAAGTTTCCATTGGTGAAATGACTGCGAAGGTCCTAAGATCGTAGTCTGCGTCAAGTGGGCGGTGCCTTCTAGATTCATCGAGATTGCATTTCCAGACTCCCGGAGTTTCAAGCCCATGGATCAGGCTTCCATCCTTGAAGACCCCTCCGGCGAGGATAAAGCCAGAGTCGGAGTGCATTTCAGCGAGGGCGACTTCCTTTCCTCTGCATCCGACTCCGAAGACGGCGACGTGCGCGCAGAGCGCATGATCTCCGGGAGAAATGTCGAGATCGTAAGTCTCGAAGTTGTAATGGTGGATGTCGCTTCTGCACGGACCTCTGCCAATTGTTTTTCCATCGAGTAAAAGATTGTAGCGGTTGTCCGCCGAAACGCTTATTCTGAGCCTGCAGTTGGCTTCGCCGACAGAAAACGCGTTTCTGAAAAAGACGTAGCAGGGGGTTCTTGGCGCAATTTCAGGGTGCCATATCCAGCGCGACTTTTCCGTGAAGAGGCGTTGAATTTGCTTTGTTGAACTTGGCATTGTCGAGTCCGGCATTAATCTTCAATTCTGCTTTAAGCCATTGGCGTTCAAAAGGCTCCCGCATCCAGAGGATGACTGCCTATTCCAATTCGGCATTCTGCTTGACTAGCATGTTTTTAAACCTGAGATCGAGCGTCAAGCCCTCTGCGTCTTCGTCCGGATTGTTCTCATAGAACATTGCGATCGCTCCGAGTTTCTCCTCGATGCTGTCGCATGGCAGTATGGCGACGGTCTCGTTCTTGTTGCTCTTGTATGTGAAATAGATGTGCATCTCCCTAGGCACTGCGATGTTTATCATTGATATCTTCATTTCCGGATAGCGGGTCACGCTCTCCATTATGATCCTCATCGCGTCCTGAATTTCGGAAATCGTCTCACCCACGGCAATGCGGCGCTGAATTCTGAGCCCCGTTATGATCGGGATACTGCCTTTGATCGGCGGCATGCGCTTCGCATCGAGAAGAATAGAGGAGGAATCAGCCACCCAGCCTGAATTGTTGCTCTTGATGAACGCCCTCGGGATTCTCTCGCTTATTTCCAGACACAGCGTGTCCGGGAGAGTCCTCGAAACGCTGACTTTCTCGATTCCCGGCTCCGCACGTAGTTTTCCGACCGCATCGGAAAGAGTGAAGTCGAAAAGATTGCTTACATCAAGCTTGAGTCCGAGCCTTTTGAGCAGTTCGCCCTGGTTCGTGCTCCAGAATCCGGAGCTTCTCACATCAAGGTGCCGCAATATGAAATGCGGATTTTTCGAGAAGAGAGATCGGTTCGCGGCAAAAAATAACAGAGTCAATGACGCGCAGATTATTACAAGAAGCGAAATGACAAGACCAACCCGCACCCCTGGGCGCCTGAGCGGAGAGTTCTTCTGCTGATTTTTTTGCGTCTGTCCCGCCATTTCCGTCAATTTTCTCCGCTTATCCCGAACTGAATCTTCTTAAAGTTTGAGCTTCGGGCTGTGCCTGTGATATTCCTGGAGACTACATATCTCCATTCTTTTCATGACTCTAAGCGCTTCGAGCCCCTCTATGGCCGCAACTAGGCCGTTCACCGTGGTTGTAATGGGGATTCCTCTGAGAACGGATTCGGCGCGCATTCTGATTTCATCCACCTTCGGACTTGGTCCGGGGGACGGAGTGTTCACGATCCATTTCAGATCGCCATCCCTCATTATGTCCAGCGCATTGGGCCGTCCTCCGGAAATCTTGAATAGAGCCGATGTCTTTACCCCGTTCTCGCGTAGCTTGGTCGAGGTTCCTTCAGTAGCATAGATGTTGAAACCAAGCTTGTTGAGCCTCCGGGCAAGGTCAATGATCGCGTCCTTGTCTTCATCACGGACGCTCAGGAATACATTCCCATCCAGAGGAAGCCTGTTGCCTGCGGCAATCTGCGATTTTAGATAGGCTATGCCGGGATCAAAGTCCATTCCCATCACTTCACCGGTTGATTTCATCTCCGGAGAAAGCGCTACATCAACCCCAGGAAACTTCTTGAACGGAAATACTGCCTCCTTTACCGAATAGTGCTTGGGAATTATTTCCTTTGTGAATCCCAGATCTCTAAGCTTGTAGCCAAGCATGGTGAGCGCCGCCAGCTTCGCAAGAGGAATTCCTATCGCCTTGCTGACGAATGGCACTGTCCTCGATGCCCTCGGATTGACCTCCAGGATGTATACGTCGTCATCTTTGATCGCATACTGGACATTCATGAGTCCGCAGACGCGGAGTTCTTTCGCCAGCGCATGGGTGTGGGCTCTGATCTTGTCAAGGAGCGCATCGCTCACGTTCATCGTCGGAATCATGCATGCGCTGTCTCCGGAATGTATTCCAGCCAGCTCTATGTGCTCCATTATGGCGCCGATCACCGACTGCTCGCCGTCGGAGATGCAGTCAACGTCAAGCTCGGTCGCGTTCTCAAGATATTTGTCAATGAGAACGGGGCGCTTTTCTGACGCCTCGACAGCCTCCTCCATGTATTTTCTGAGCCATTTTTCGCTATAGACGATGACCATCGCCCGTCCGCCCAGGACGAAAGAGGGTCTCACAAGGACGGGATAGCCGATCTTCTTCGCGATTTTAACCGCGTCTTCCACATTTGTCGCAATGCCGTTTTCAGGCTGTCTGATCTTGAGCTTCCTTATCATCTTCTGGAAAATATTGCGGTCCTCGGCGGCTTCGATGCTAGACGGGCTTGTTCCGATTATTTTGACGCCCTCCGCCTCGAGCTGTTTGGCTATGTTGAGGGGAGTCTGGCCTCCGAACTGGACGATCACGCCGTCACATTGCTCCTGCTCGTAAATATGCAGAACATCTTCCACTGTAAGAGGTTCGAAATAAAGTTTGTCGCTTGTGTCGTAGTCGGTGCTTACTGTTTCGGGGTTGCTGTTGACCATGATGGTCTCGAAGCCCTTTTCGCGGAGCGCGAAGGATGCATGGACACAGCAGTAGTCGAATTCTATGCCTTGCCCGATTCTGTTGGGACCGCCGCCTAGAATCATGATTTTCTTCTTGGAGCTGCGGACGCTTTCATTCGTCCTTCCGTAGGTCGAATAGTAGTATGGAGTGAAGGCTTTGAATTCCGCAGCGCAGGTGTCAACCAGGCTGAAGACCGGTCCGATGCCGAGCGCCTTCCGCGCATTCCTCACTTCCGACTCGTCAACTCCAAATATCGAGCAAATCTGCCGGTCAGAGTAGCCGAACTCCTTCGTCTGAGCGAAAAGAGCCTTGTCCTTCCTGAACTTTACAAAGCTTTTGGCTGAAGCGATTTCCGACTCGAATGCCGCGAGCTCAGCCATCGCCCTTATGAACCAGGGATCCATGGCGGTCAGCGCGCAGATCCTTTTTTCTGTCCAGCCCCTTTTAAGAGCCTCTCTGACTATGAAAAGACGCGCCGCGTTCGGCCGCTTCAGCTCCTTCTCAATCTCGGACTCATCCATTGCCGCGAATTTCGCATCCTTCCCGTCCGCGCCAAATCCCGCTCTGCCGATCTCAAGGGAGCGCAAAGCTTTCTGCAAGGACTGCTTGAAAGTTTTTCCGATGCTCATGGTCTCGCCAACCGACTTCATCTGCGTCGTCAAGGTGCTGTCGGCGGATGGGAACTTTTCAAACGCGAATCTTGGGATTTTTGTCACGACATAGTCAATGGAAGGCTCGAAGCATGCCGGAGTCTCCCTCGTTATGTCGTTGCGGATTTCGTCCAAAGTGTATCCGACAGCGAGCTTGGCGGCTATTTTCGCGATGGGAAATCCTGTCGCCTTCGAGGCGAGAGCACTCGATCTTGAAACCCTCGGGTTCATCTCGATGATCGCCATTCTGCCTGTCTCCGGATGCAGTGCCCACTGCACGTTCGAGCCTCCCGTCTCGACTCCGATTGCGCGCATTACGGCAAGGGTGGCATCCCTCATTCTCTGATATTCCCTGTCGGTCAGGGTCTGCGCCGGCGCGACAGTTATGCTGTCCCCGGTATGCACGCCCATGGGATCGATGTTTTCAATCGAGCAGACGATCACCGCGTTGTCGTTTTTATCGCGCATGACTTCGAGCTCGAACTCCTTCCATCCAAGAAGAGACTCCTCGATGAGCACTTCCGATGTCGGGCTGGCGGCAAGACCTCTCGAAACGATTTCGCCCAGGGACTCAATGTCGTAGGCGATCCCTCCGCCCGACCCGCCAAGAGTGAAGCCAGGTCTTATTATCAGAGGGAATTTCCCGATCTGCGCAGCAAATTTGTACGCCTCCTCGACAGTGTGCACCGAGGCGCTCATGGGGACATCAAGCCCGATCTCCTTCATTGTCTGCTTGAAGAGCTCCCTGTCCTCGGCCCTGCGTATGACTTCAGCCTTTGCGCCGATCAGCTCTACCCTGTATCTAGCGAGAATTCCGCTGTCATGCGCCGCCATCGCGAGATTGAGAGCCGTCTGGCCACCAAGGGTTGGGAGGAGAGCGTCCGGTCTCTCCCTGCTTATTATTTCGTGAATTATCTCGTCTGTAAGAGGCTCGATGTAGGTTCTGTCGGCAAAGCCCGGATCCGTCATGATCGTGGCGGGATTGCTGTTCACAAGAACGATCTCGTATCCTTCCTCCTTCAGTGATTTGCATGCCTGCGTCCCAGAATAGTCGAACTCGCAGGCCTGGCCGATCACAATCGGTCCGGAACCTATTATCATTATTTTTTTTATGTCTTCTCTTTTTGGCATTTCGCCCAATCCCAGTTTTTCGTTTTAACGTATGGGAACCGAATTGTTCCGCCATTAAGGGCGTATAAGCTAAACCCATTTGGGCTTCTATTCCAGATGGGAAGATGATTTTCTGCGAATTTCGCAGGCTCAGGCGGAAATCAAAGGGGTGCATTTCCCATAAGTTGAACATTATCTCACACGAAGACACAAAGCACACGAAGTAAAGAAAAATGT
>DYRX01000374.1 GCA_020718525.1 Victivallis vadensis | reverse complement strand
ACGTTTGACGATTTGCGCAAATCAGTCCTTGCCGCATTCGGAAACCAGTGTCCTGGATCGCAATAAGTTTAATTAAATCATGCCTGTTTTCGATGCGGATTTGGCTTGACGGGAATAAGGCGATACGATGGTATCGTCGTTTCCAGGCGGGACAAAGGCCGTGCGGAGCTTCAGCTTCCCGGTGATAGTTTTTCAGCAAAATAATGAAATTATTTATCTGAAAAACTATAGCAATAGAGCGGCGCCGGCGGAAAAGAGCTTCCTCCCAATTCCTGCCAATTTTCCTCCAGTCAGTCCCATAGCGTGCTCCTTCATTCAACCCCTCCTTGTTTATTTTTCACAAATCGGCTTCTAATTATCATACCCATGAAGTTATAGACGAGGCGTGCGGCGGTGAAATCTGGAAAATGAAAGCCCTTGATGGGCGCCAGCTCGACAACATCGAAACCAAGGACGTCCCTCGTCAGGCTGATCGCTTCGAGACAAGCCATTAGCTGATGCCAGCCGAGTCCGCCCGGTTCCGGAGTGCCAGTCGCTGGCATGATCGAAGGATCCAGCGCGTCAACGTCAACTGTGACAAAAACTTTTTTCGGAAAGTCATCCGGCAGGACAAGTTCAGGACGCGCCGAAAATGCGAAGCTTCCTGCGTCCATACTGCCGATGCGATTATTGATCCGGAAGACGGCTTCTTCTTCGGAAAGAGAACGTATTCCGATCTGGAAAATCGGGATGCCAAAATCGGAGAAGATGCGCCGCATGACACATCCATGGCTGAAGCGGCTTCCCTGGTATGAATCCCTCAAATCGGTGTGCGCGTCGAACTGTATCACGCCGAAATCATCACCATGCGCTTTTTTGATTGCTTCCGCGGATGCGACAGTGACAGTGTGCTCACCGCCAAGGACAACTGGAATCGCCCCGCGCGAGGCGATCTGGCCGACTTTGTCCGATATTCGTCCTAGGGCGGCTGAATCCGAGCCGCGGCAGTCAAGCGGCTTATGGGTGAAAATACCGCAGGCACCCGGGACTGAAACGCAGTCAAAGGTCTCAAGCCTCTGCGAAGCTGAAATTATTGCGGCCGGACCATTGGCGGTGCCTTTCCCGTACGACACAGTCTTTTCATATGGTGCGGAAACAATGTGGAAAAGGGCGGAAGCCTCCTCCGAAGGGGGAAGCTCATATTCAAGAAAGCGTGGATATGACTTTTTCATACCCTAATCTATGCCTGAACTCCAAGAAATGCAAATAGCACCAGACAGGGATTCCGATTCTCATTTCTATCTCAAGGAGTATCCCATTCCAGGTACAATTATTTTCCCCCGCTTTATCCGATGAGCCTTCGTGATTTGTAAATATTCGCTGAACTCCCACCTTGATTTGAAACGTCAGACATGCTATCCTCTTGACCGCGATTCCGCTGTCCAAACTGCGAATTTCGCAAGTCGCATGCGTTGGAGACAGGGCACGCTTGTATCCGCTAAATGCAAACTGTTTTTCAGGAAATACTTATGTCATATCAAGTTATAGCCCGGAAATGGCGCCCGAAAAAATTCGAAGAGGTGATTGGGCAGGAGCATGTTGTCAGAACCCTGCGCAACGAGCTTAATCTTGGGCGCACCGCCCACGCATATCTATTTGTCGGTCCCAGGGGAATCGGCAAGACGACTATTGCCAGGATATTCGCGAAGGCCATGAACTGCAGAAACCCCAAGGATGGAGAACCATGCTGTGAATGCGAATCGTGCAAAAGCATAGCAGACGGATCCTCGCTAGACGTGATAGAGATTGACGGCGCGAGCAACAACTCCGTTGACAACGTCCGCACGCTCCGCGAAGAGGCGCAGTACGCACCAGTGAACAGCCGCTTCAAGATATATATCATAGATGAAGTGCACATGCTGACAGCCGGAGCCTGGAACGCCCTTCTAAAGACTGTAGAAGAGCCGCCTTCCCATGTCAAATTTCTTTTTGCCACGACAGAAGCGCACAAGGTGCTTGGAACGATTGTATCGAGATGCCAGAGGTTCGATCTTAGAAGGATACCGACCGGCATGATTGTCGAGAGCCTGACAAATATTGCCAGGACAGAAAAGGTTCCGATTTCTTCCGGGGCGATTTCTGCGCTTGCCAGGGCGGCTGACGGCGGAATGAGGGATGCACAGTCTCTTCTTGACCAGATCATCTCGTTTTTTTCCGGCGAGGGCGAGGAGATCGCCGAAGCCCAGGTGCTCGACATATTTGGACTGACATCCGCTGAAGACATGGAGAAGCTTGTTCTTTCCGTTCTTGAGAACGACAAGGCAGGGCTTGTCCGCGCCATACACAGGATCGCCTCGCAGGGGCGCAACCTAGAAAAGCTTTTCGAGGACATTCTTGAGCATCTCAGGGCGATTGAAATAAGCCTTCTTGTGCAGGATTCAGACGCAATACTGGGGGATTCCCCAGAGAAGCTCGCAATATACAAGCAGTTTGCGGCGAAGACCGACATCCAGAAGATCCAGATCCTTCTGGAGAGCGTTTCGCAGTCGGGACGCGCCCTGCATGATTCGCTCAACAAGCAGATACTCGTCGAGACAATTCTCCTCAAGGCCATGAGGTTGGCGCATGCGGTTAAGATAGAAGACCTGATTGAGCGGATACAAAGTCTGCGCTCGGGCGGCTCATTCGAAGATGCCGCTAAAAAAAAAATGACTTGAGCGAATCGGAGCAACTTGCCCTGACCAGCATTGAATTGCCACTGCCAAAAGATTCCACTCCGAAAGCTGTGCCGCGCCAATCCAATCCAGCCCCCCTGCCCTATTCTAATACAGAAAACCCTCCCGCCTCCGCGCCAAGCCTAGTTTCGGAAGAAAAGCCAAAATCATATCAGCAATGGACGGCGCTTTCACTTTGGCACGAGCTTATTCTCCACATGGACAGGCTGAACCAGCCAATTTTGAAGGGATATCTGCAGGAGGGAAAGCCGGAATCGCTCTCACATGAAAGGCTTATCGTCTCTTATGATCCGGAATTTGATCCACTGCACATTGAAAAAATCAAGCGCGAAATTCGCATCCTCAATCAATGCCTGCACAGCATAACTGGCAACAGAAACCTCTCCGTTGAAATCAATCTTGCGTACAATTCTCCGCCTGCGCCAGACCAAATGGAGAAAAGCCGCGAGATACCAGATGTCAGAAATCGTCTTGAGAAGAATCCGTTCGTGGCATCCGTCATCAGGGAATTCGAAGGAAGGATTGTCGAAATAAGGGGCTGAAATCAAAGGATCCGGCGCAGGGGATTTTTCAGTGGCACTTTTT
>DYRX01000373.1 GCA_020718525.1 Victivallis vadensis | reverse complement strand
ATCGTGTACGCGAAGCGCTTTTCCGAAAACGACTCCGGGTCATTCTCGGAGATACTGGCATACTGGGTTCGTATTCAACTAAATTTATCGGTTGCCGCTCCGCTGATAGCGATAGCGACTACGATTACGAAAATTATAAAAAATACAATTTCCTATACGATCCAGTTAATATTTAGCCATGAAGCGACCTGACCATCAAGCCATTGATCGGAAGACAGATGCCCGTCCCGCCATTTATCGTTTCGCGGTCGCGGACCATGACGAGGAGGAGGCCGAACTATTCTCACTATCGCTCCAACTGCTACGACCTTTGCCACGAAATTCGAGTATATCCGAATTGTAAAGCCAGTCGGAACCGGCTTTGATCCGCAGTACTATGTCGGCGTTCTCTTCTATCGTAGAAGATTCAGTCCCCTCCTTGTATTCTTCCTCTTCTCCTGGGAATATGATACTTGTTCCCTGACCATTTCTTTCCGAGCCTGACATAGTGATTTTCAGGATGTTTTTTGCCCATTTCATGGTTACGGTGATTTTATCCGCTGTTTTGTAGGTGAAGGAGCCTTTGTTTGCGCTTATTTTAGCTTTCGGGAGAATTTTTTTGCTGAATTCGACTTCTACCTGGCGGCCGACGCTTAGGAGGAATGAAGCTTCCGGATCCTCGGAGATGGCCTTCCACCAGATTTCCGGTTTCTCTACGGTGTATGTAGCGCTCACTTTGTATGAGCCACTTGAACTGGATGCATTGTTGGTATCTCTATCCGAGGCTCTTGCCGAGCATGAAAATTTGGAAAGTACAAAATTGATTTCAAGAGTTTTCATTACGGCATTTACGCCTATGTCCTTGGAGGGCATGAGCAAAGTCGTTTTTTCCGCGGATGCGTCCAGCACCGATCCGACTTCCCCGTCCCAATTGGAGAATACTTTATTCAGAGGCTGGTCAGTAGAGGCGACGATCTCAACAGTGGCTTCGGGTTCGTAGAAGCCGGAACCTTCTCCGTTGCCGACCGAAAGATAAAAATGACCTTCCGGCCTGCTCAGATAATTCGCTGTCACAGTACAGTCTTTGGAAGGCATTGTGAAATTTGTCTTAGACGAAGTCATGTCGGCGAATGTGCCTCCACCATTGCTTGTCCAATTTCCGAATAGCATGTCCGCCCCTACTTGGGTGGCGGATATTTCGACGGAGGCGGACGAGCTGTAGATCCCAGAACCGGATCCCCCAACAACAGTCAGGATGTATTTTCCGTCTGGTATCTCGAAGTAGTTGGCGGTCACGGTCACCGCGCTGGCCGGCATGGTGAATGTTGTAATCGAGGAAGTTTCGCTGGCGAATGTGCCGCCGGCATCGCTGATCCACTTTTCGAAAATCGTTCTTAGTTCCGGATCGGGTTCGTTGGCGCGGATTTCGATCAGTTCTCCCTGCATAAAATACTTGTTTTGATTCGAGGTTTGCCCTTCCACTATCGTGAGCTTGTAGATGTCCTTGTATTCGGCGTTGAAGGCGACATCTTTTTCGGGCATTGCGAACGAGGTCTGAGATGCGCCCGGATCGGATAAATATGAAATGTCTCCGCTCCACTTGTAGAATTTCTTTGATTGTACTGTGTTGGCGGTTATCGTGACCATGTCCCCGGCTTTGTATTGACCGCTTCCATTTCCGTTGGACACTGTCAAGATATATCCTGAAAACTTTGCAGTAAAATATAAATTGGCGGTCACATTTTTTATGGTCAACTCTTTGTCTTTGGAATATTCTTTGCCGTCTTTCTCCCAGTGCAGAAATTTATATCCGCTTTTTGGAACCGCCGTCACCGGCGTGCTTGAATCGCCATAAAGAACTGTCTGCTCGGTCGTTCCGGATATGCTTCCATAAACACCGTCGGAATAAAATGTCACCGTCAAGGAAATCTTTTCGAAAACGGCTGTAAATTTCATGTCGGATTTCACGTCGTTGACACCCAAATAGGCGGTTGTTGAATATTCTTTCCCGTCTTTTGTCCATTTGAGAAATTTGTATCCAGTGTTTGGGGCGGCATCGTTGGAGCAATGGTCGCCTTCTGCCACAGATTGAGTGGCGGCCTGGGAAAGCGTCCCATTGCCGTCGGTCAGAAATTCCACGGTGAAATATCTGGTCGAATTGAAGTCATTGCTGCTCGAGTCACCGTTGTGGATGGTGATGTCCGATTTGGCTGGCGAGAAAGTGTGGTTGGCGAGCGAGGGTGTCAGGGTGAATTGTCCGTTGGGGAGCCCTGAAAAAGTGTAGCCGCCCGACGAGTCGGAACTGCTTGTGGCACTTTCGGTTCCCGCCAGCGCGAGAGTAACACCCTGCGTTCCTGCGCCCGAAGCATTTCTGACTGTGCCCTTGATGGAGAATCCTCCGGCAGAACTGAAATTTACATCTTTGACATTGGCTCCGGCAATTACGACTTCGAATTTGCAGGCGAGAAAGTGCATTGGTTGAGTGTCGGTGTTACCGTGTAGGAACCATTTTTCAAACCTCCTATCGAATATGAACCGTCGGCTGAAGTCGTTGCGTTTCCTGATACTATGCCTGTGGCAACTATCGAGGCGCCGGATCTGCCCGGTCCTGTGATTTTTCCAACGATGGAATATGTTGTTGTCTTGGAACTGAAGAAAAGACCGTTTATGTCTGTTCCGGAGACAGTCAATGCAATCTTATCTGGGGTGAAAGTGTAACCCACGAACGAGGGAGTTAAAGTGTAGTTTCCCTTGTCCAGTCCTGCAAAGCTAAAATTTCCCGAATTGTCCGTGGTTTTGGTCTCCGTCGCATCTCCTGTCAGCGACATCGTGATTCCGGCTATTTTTTCGCCGCCTATACTGCCGCTTATCGAGTATGTCGTGGCTTTTATGCCGGGTGCCTCTGAAGAGTCCCCGCCGGACTGCGGAGCGGCAGATTCACCTGCCTTTGAGACGCATGAGGCAAAAATCAGCACTGCAAGTAAAAAAGAGAATTTTGTGAAAGGCATACAGTTCTCTACGGTTGTCTTGACTTTCGTCTTCATAACACATGTCCTTTCTTTCCGCTGTATTTTTCCTAGCTCCACAAAAGTTTTTTCATTTGTGTCTTCTTCCGCAATGACCCGGAAAAAAATACCTTGAATCCCTTGTCTTTCCGGGCTTCCGCGATTCACTAAAGACCTCCACTTTTCTCCCGGTACGATGAAGCTAGCACGAATTTTAAAAAAAACAAATGAAATGCAAGAAAAGACCTCTTTTTGTTGTTGACGGAAATCCATTACTCTCGCCGTTCCGGCGGCGGCAGATTATAACTTTCAGCATTATTCGCCATTTA
>DYRX01000067.1 GCA_020718525.1 Victivallis vadensis | reverse complement strand
GTTTCAATCGGGGTCGGCATCGCTATCGGAATCGATGCACGGGAAGAATATTCGATCCCGATTCCGACCCCGAGACCGACCTGTCTGCGTGCTCGCACAGGCAGATAAATCCCAACAACAGCAATTTCCACGAGTCAGGAATTCTGAAATTATTTGAAAAGACATCACAAAACCATTGAAGCCAAAGAGATCCGCACTACGGAGTCGCAAACCTGTCGTTTATTAATTCCTGACAGCTTATTTGGAGACTAGGCGGGAGCCCCAGATCTTTCCGGATGTCTTCTGATCTGTCGAGTATGTGCCTGTGAACTCGTCCTCCGACTTCAAGACTGCCTGCATCGTGAATGAGCGTTTCTTGTCGTTTTTGACGCCATCAATTTTAAAGTTGATGCCGTCGAGGGCGCCAGTCAGCGCAAATTCTCCCATCCCATCGTTGGCCTTGCCAGAAAGCGCGTAGGAACTCTGCGCCAGAGTCATGGTGCCGGTGTCCGCTTCGTCGCTTCCGTCAACTTGGTAGTAGTATTTCCATTGTCCAGTGAGATTGCAGTGCTTAGGCACAGATGCACAGCCCACCAAAATGAGCATCGAAAGCGCCGCCATCGCGAATGTCTTCCACATTTTCGTCTCCTTTTTTTGATTGCTTTGCATTTGGACGGTGAAAAGATAGAGCTGACCTTGAAAAAAATCAATGGCTTCGACCAGCAAAGCTATCTTTTCCTTTGTCCTGGTAGGAAAATTTGCGGAACTCGCTGTTCCGTGGGGCGGCCTCTTATTTTACCCGCCAGGGGATTGTCCGGATTTTTGGAGGCGAAATCGTCCAGCGCCCTTTCGGCATCCTTTTCGCGCGCCATCAGCAGTTCATCGAAGGCAGTCTCGGATATTCTCGGATTCTCGTCTTCGAGAGTCTGTCTCAGGAGCTGAATCCATCCAGGAATTCTGCGCCTAGCATAGGATTGCAGTGCCGCAGATCTTACCTCGTCATCGTCGTCAAGTATCAGTTCATCAAGGATCTTTTTTGCATTTTCTTCCGGCATTGATGCGGAAAGCTGTGCGGACTTGAGGCGGAGTTCCGGATATTTGCTGGCGCATATTTTCCCGAGCAGTTCCTTGTCAAGTCTTGCCATTTGAGACAAATGCCTTAGCGAAGCGGCCCGCAGTTCCGGAATCGGGCTTTCCAGATAATCAAGCCGTTCGGCGTCCGAAATGCTGTCTGCTCCGATCGCGAGCAAAATGTCCAAAGCCTGGGCTTTCAGGGATATTTCCGATTCAGCTATGATTTTTTTCAGCAGTGGCTTTGCTTCTGCAGAATAGATTGACAGGAGCGATATGAAATCTTTTTTAAGGTCAGATGTAAGTTCTGGATCGAATATGGCCTTCTCAAGAACTGCAAGATCCGGCTTTACTCCCCAATAGACGGAGCAGAGAAGAGCCTCGCTTCTAATCTCTGGCGACGGAGAAGCGCAGAATTGCTCCAAAATTTTCATCAGGGCAGGATCCTTGGGACATGTCCTCAGAGTCTTGAGAAGCTTCAACTTGACCAGATCGTCCTTGTCCTGGGCAAGCTTTGCCGCCGCCTCTTTTCTCTTTCCTGGAGAAAGAAGCCTGAAAATCCGATCAATTGCGCAAAGTTTGACATCTCTGTCCGGATCGTCCAGAAGAGGAGAAAGAGCTTCAGCAGGGGCGTAGGATTGAAGATATGGATGACCTGCAAGCATGTTTTTTCTGACTCCGGCGTCCGCGTCGCGGTACGCGCCAAGGATTGCCGCGCGCGTTTTTTCTGGCATGTCCTGCCGCACTATTTTCCCAGACTTCTGGTCGAAGCGCATTGATTCTATCATAAACGCGACATTTGGAATTGCCGCCGACGCTATGCGCCTGACATGGATGTCCTCGTCCGCAAGCATGTCCAATATTGGAATCGCCGCAGACTGCGGAACCGAAAGATTTTCAACGAGTGAAACAAGTGCCGCGCGCCTTACGTCAGCCGCCGGATCACCAAGCATTCTGATGAGCGAGGCTATTGCATCCGGCCTTTGATACTTCCCCAGTATCAGCACTGCCGCCCTTCGTATTTCTGCCGAGTCGGAATCAAGATCCCTTATCCGGCTCTTCACTGTTGCTGTTTCGGCGGAGCTCGGAGGCTGATCAATGAAAATGACATCTTCGTCCTGGGCAGGCAGAATTGTCGTCAGCGCCGATACTAAAAATATTGGACATATGAACTTTGCGATACTTCTCATTTCAATCCGATTCTCCTCCTGAGATACCATTCGAGAGAGAGCAATATGAAGATCAGCACTGGCAGGATAAAATAGTCGTCCAGATATATTTTTCTTTTTATTTTTGGTATATTGGCGGAAATTCTTATCCCATTTTTTTTGCCGATCTCAGCGAATGAAAAATATTCGCCTCCGGAAATCCTTGCAATGTCGCGCATAATAACTTCTCTGAACTTCATGTCCGAAAATTCAATTCCTGAATGCGCCGCCAGCAACGATCCCTTCGTCCGCAGAGTTTCACCGTCTGCGAATTTCGCAGTCAGCTCAATTTCATGCTCTCCGGGATTTTCAGGAATGAAAACCGCCGAATAGCCTCCGCCTCCGCCGGGCGCAGCGCCGAGGGGAAGCTCGTAGATCTTCGAATCCGGCGCTTTTATCATCGCGACAAGCTTCGCGTCCGACGCAGGCAGATAGTCCTTGTCCAGCACCTTCACAGATATTGTGTTTTCGCTGTTGACGGCGAATTCAGCACCGTCGAAATCACGGCTGAGCCGCGCCTTTCCCCCTGATGCCATCCACACGAGAAGGCCATCCCAGAACAGCTTGTATTTTTCGTTGTCGGGATTGCTTCTCATGCACCAGCGCCAGTTCGAGCGCAGTCCAAAAAAAGCAGATTTTCCTGCACCATAGCTCTGAATGCAGGCTAGAACGCGCTTCTCCTTGTCGGACAGAAACGACTTCGCTCCGGGCTTGAGAGAGTCGGCAAAGGAAAATTTCGACTGCTCCGGAAGAAGGAGTCCTGCTCCAAAGCTCAGCGTGTCCTGGACGGCGCTTTCATAGATGAAGGGCGCGTCAAGAATCAGAGAAGAGCTCTTGAAGGAATTGCCAGATGCAAGTCCTTTTGCTGGAAGCAGTTTGAGAAGATCCTGCGACAGAGGCGACGATTCGCCAAAGATGAGAAGCCCTCCGCCTTTTGAACCAACAAATTTTTCCAGGAATGCCTGATAATTTTCGGGAAGATATTTTTCAGAATTCAGATCCAGCGCGATCAGATCGTATTCATAGAGAATTGCGGTGTCCAATGGAAAGCCCTTCTGATCGGCGGGGATTTTTTCCGCGACTGAAGTCCTGAAGAAATTGCTTTCCCCATTTTTAACGATCGCGTCGAATTTGAACTGCCTGCTTTCGTCGCAGTGCATTTTTATGAATTTGAAATTCCAGTCCAGCCTTGAGCCCAGATACAGGATCTTGAATGTGTCAGGCTCGGACGCGTTCAGAGTCGCGAACGCAATGTCGTTCTCCTGTCGGAAATCTCCAGTTCCGCCGCTTTTGATCTTCAGAAGAAAAACATTTCTTCCGGATTTAAGCGGAGCCGCGTCGAAGGCGGTGTCCAGAGAGGATCCGGCGGCAATCTCCAGACGTTTTTTGGAGAGCAGTGCGCCGTCCTGGAAAAGTTCGGCATCAATTTCCATACGTTTGGAAAAATCATTTCTCACCGTGAACGGAATTTTAGAAAGCTCTCCCTTTTTCGCGGGAAGATTCCTGCATGGAGATGATATAGAAAGATCGCCGACGGCATCCGAACTGCCGAGTCCAACGCAGTTGACAGGGACGCCAAGTCCGGCGCATTTCATGGCTGAAGCGATTGGCGATTCGCCCATGTTTGACACGCCGTCTGAGAGCAGGACTATCGCCCCTGGCGGCTCTCCTGCTGCAGATGAGAGCGCCGCATCAATCGCATCGCCTATGGATGTTTTCCCCGGCATCACTTCGAAATCCGATCCGAAATGCCTGCGGACGCGTTCGCCGAACACGCAGATCTCCGGATTTTGCAGAGCCCGTCCAGCCGCCTCGAACGCCTTCGTAGAGCCTTTCGGCAAAATTGCGTTCAATGCCTCAATCCTTGATTTTCCAGAACAGTCTTTCTGGGACATGCTAGGAGAAACGTCTCCCAGAAAGCAGACCCGGAATGCCGACGGATCAGGCTCGTCTATCTGCCAGTATGGCCTGAGCATGAGTGCGAGCAGTGCAAGAATCGCCCCCAGCTTGAGAGAAAATAGAAGAAACAGGTATGGAGTTTCCACAGATTTGATCTGGCGCAAATATTGAAAAAAAACAAAAACTGCGGCAATGATCGCCAGGATCAATGGCAGCATGATGTCTCTTTCAATTCCTATAGTTGTCATTTGCCTATTCGCTCAATGATTTGAAATATTCTTCGACAAGCCCTCTGTATTTTTCCGGGGGCGAACTGATTTTTCTGCGCAGTTCCGTCCGTCTTCCGATCTCGAATTTGAGCAGATACGACTGAAGGACTCCATCCGCCTCAGCCAATATTCTTCTCGCAATCATGTTCTGTGAATTTTCTCCGTCGGACGGGAGATCCTGAAGCGCTCTGCCAAGATCTTTCAGCTCCACTAGTCCCAGGTCTTCTCCTGCCGATGAGATGTCCCTGCCGATGGCGGATGCCGTTCCTTTGGAATTTTTTGCAGTCTCGGATTTTCCGCTTTTTTCCGATTCCTTCTCTCCGCCTCCAAGCGCCTCGTCGGCGGATCTAATCTTTCTCATCAGCTCTAGGACGTCTTCCTGGGACATTTTTGGAATAGAGGATTTAGCCTGGGAAATCGAGTCTGCGAATTTCGCAAGTTCCCGTGATGCGGAATCCTGAAATTCCGCCGCCTTTGCGAACTTCGCATATAGAAGGGAATTCGAGGCTTTCTTCATCTGCTTTTCAATTTCCGAAGAATTTTGGCGCGCTGAATCGAGCTTTTTCGCCGCATCAGGAAATTCATCGGCTATCTCGTCCGACAATGCGTCCGATTCCGAGAACAGATCACGCGCCTTCTCCAGGATTGAGTTCTGCGAATTTCGCATTTTTTCCGAGGCTTCGCCTTTTGATTCTCCGCTCTTGTCAGCTCCGCGCGATGCGGCGGCGGCATCGGACTCCTTTCCGGAAAGCGATTTTGCCGAAGCCGATATCGAGTCAATTTTATCGGATATGAGATTTCTTATTTTCTGGCGGATCAGGTCCATGGATGAAAGCAATGAAGCATGGGCAATTTTCCCTCTTTGAAGGGCTTCGTCTGACAGGGCGTCCTGGAGCGCTCTCGAAGCTCCGTTCATTTCATCTGATGTTCTCTCAAGCTCGGATGCCGCTCTTTGGGCGATGCCGTCCTCGGCAAGATCAGACGCGATTTTATGGACTTCTTCGGATATTTCCGTCTGCTTAGAAGACGCCTGCATGTGCTCGGCGCCAGCTTTTTCGCTCTGAGGAAGAGTTTCCATCTGATTGTTAAGGGCGGTCTGCCTTCCGGCGAGAGAGGCGCATTCAGAAAGGGCTTTTTTGAGGTTCGCCAGGACATCCTTCAAAGATTTTTTCTTCTCTTCGCCTTTTTTCGGGTCGTTTTTATCTCCTTCTCCCTCGCCTTCGCCTTCTTTTCCGGTCGGAGTGTTTTTTTCGAGCTCCTGGGCGATTGTTGCAAAAAGCGAGAGGGCCCTCTGCTGTGGGGGAAGCGAGTCGCTAGCATTGCGGGCGCGGAGAAGCTTTTCCGCGTTTTCAACCTCTTCGAGCGCCTTTGCGAATTTCGCAATCAGAGGGTCGCTCTTCAATGCCTGGGCGGGAAGTTTAGACATTACTTTGTCGAAAATCGCCCTGCCGTCCAGCCTCAGCGCCGCCATATTTTTTGTAATTTCCGAAAACATTTTATCCGTCTCCTCCGAATCTGAAGGAATCGCCATCAGATCGTAGGTCATCCTGATCAGCCTTTTGAGCTCGGCAGTCAGCTTGTTGATGTCAATTTTCTCCTTTTTTCCGGCGCCGTCGGATTCGGGCTTCTCGAAATCCTCCTTGATCTCGATGAAAACTATTTCGGAGCGGGACTGATTTGGGACTGGATTTTTGTTGTCTGATGCGGTGAAATGGCAGACAATCACGTCGCCGGGCTGGCATTTTGTCTTTGAGATGTCAAGCATGTGCTCGGAGAAGATTTTAAGGGGAGCTTTTTCGGGCTGTGACGAGTCTGGATAAAGCTTCGAGGTAATCAGCGGCGAGCCGGATGCCGAATATGTGAAGGAAAGTGATTTTACTCCGTAGTCGTCGCATGTGGCGAGCTTGAAGGGAATGGAGTCGCTGGGCTTGGCGGAGATTTCGTTCTGTGGTGTCAATATCTCCACCACGGGAGGAAGATCCGGAACTGCTTTGATCTCAAATTTTTCTGTGTTCACCTTGTGCCCCTTTGCGTCTTCAAGACGGATGAAGAGCTCGTTGTCCTTGGATAGGAGCAAATTGAATTCGTACGGGGATTCGCCGCCTGCGGCTTTTGAAAAGGCCTTTGAGGTTCCGTCCGAGCCAATCATAAAAATCGAGGACGTATTTTCTGCGGAGAGGCGGAATTCTACGATGGAGCCAATAGGAGCCGATATGCTTCCGATCTTTTCGAAGCTTTCGCGATTTTTCATCGTGTATTCAGGAGGAACGACGGTCATTCGAAATTTGTCAAGCCGAGGCGGCTCGTAAATCGAGACATGGAAAGCGTCAGATTCGAGGACATCGGTTTCCACCCTGTATTCGAATGGGGATTTCAGATCGTAGAAGTTGAACTCCGGCGTGCCGTCTGGCCCCGGGATCATTTTGAATCTTTGCTCCGATTCGCCGCTCTTCGACACAAGAAAGGCGTTCTTGTCCCATCTTGAAATGAATGCCTTCACTTTTAGATTCGAATGAGCTTCCAGCTCAACGGATCCTGGCTCTACTATAATGCCCGGCTCGATTTTTCCAGCCAGCTCTTTCGCCCTGTTCAGAGATTTTTCGGCAAAATCAAACCTGGATATGAATAACGCCAGGCACAAGGAAATTAAGAATGAGACGACTATGCGGGCACGTCTCCTATTTTTTCTCAGGAGTTTCCTTATGCTTTCGTCAAGCTTGCTCTGTGCAGTCACTGATGCGATTATTTCGTCGTCGAAAATCCCTTTTTGAGAATTGTCAAGCCTTTCTTTTTCGAGGGCGCAGACGAGGGAATCCATCAGTTCCGGTCTTTGCGCTTCGATCATGAGGGCGACATCCCTGGATGAAGGGCTCTTAATTCTGGCGGCGATTGCGGATGCGAAACATGCCGCGAGCAGAGCGCCTAAAAGTCCGAGGCTGATCTTAAAAGCATTTTTTTCGGAGATCGGGAAAAAGAGCTCTGCGAGCGAAATAAATGCGAGGACGAATAAAAAGACAAGGATGGAAAATGACATGAGCTGGAGTGCGCGCGATCTTGCGATCCTGTCGCTTGCGGACGAAAGAAGGTCGGAAATTTTCATTTGTTCACGCATTTGCTGTATCCTGTTTCAGCGAATTTCGCAGTTCCTCCCTGCTTTCCAGAAGAAGAGCGAGGATGGACTCGAAGATCAGCGCGGCTAGTGCTAAAATTGCCAGGATATCGAAGAAGCTTCTGCCTGATTCGCCGGACTGCAGGTTTGCGCCTGCGGTCTTGCTGTTTGCTGTTTTGGAGCAGAGTTTTTCCCGAAGGACGAAGAGGGACTGCTTTTCGGGGATGGATTCGGATTCCGGAGCGTTTACCTGGATTGCATTTTCTTCTCCGGTCTCGTAAACCCCCGGCATGGCAGCTTTTCCATCTGGGAAGACATTTTTTAATGAGTCCGGAACTTTGTCTCCGCATGAAAACGCCGCAACGGCGCCGCCGAGATTTTTTTTCCTGGATCCGGCGATTTCCCTCATGATCGGCACAAATGAGCCGCTTATGGGAAATTCGCTCCAAGCTAGATTGAAGTCAAGCGAGAAGGCGAATATCGCCGCCTCTCCATTTTGCTGTCTGAGCAGGAAAGGATATTGATCAAGAGTCGAGAGGAGGGTTTCTGCGGGAGCTTTGGGGACGAGTTTCACATATCTGTAGATAGGAAAAAGAAAAAGATCCGCATTGGCAGAGCCGCCGAAAAGCTCTTTGATGAAAGAGTTTTGCATTTTTGGAGAAATGCGCATGTATTCACGGGCCTTGAGCGAGTTGAAAAATCCCTGATATTCAGTTGAAAGCAGTTTCTCCCTGGAAAGGACAGAAAAGCTGTTCCCCGAAGCTCTGCCGGGAGTCGCAACAATCGGTATTCCATTTTTCATGCACGCTCTGAGCATGGAGAAGTCCTCCTCCTTGAGATACGCGCAGGCGCCGCAGAGGAAAATCAGCGTGGCATCGTCGAAAATCACATTGGAGAACTCTTCGACATCGAATACAAATACTTCAAAATTAGCGGATTCCGCCTCGTTCCGCGTTTGGAAGGCTTTTTGAATGAAGAGGGCGTCGTCCGCTCTTTCAGGCTCACGTTCCGAAGGGATGAAAACATAGATTTTACGGGCTTTCGGCGCATCGAGCCAGATGTGGAACGAATCGTCTTTCTGATACTCGTCGCAATCTGTCTGTGCGAGTATCTTTCCGTGCTCGCCCTTGTCAAGCCTGAAGCTCGCCCGTGCAGTTTTGCCTGGGAGAATTTCAATTGCCGATTTTTTTTCTTCGAGCAGGGTTTTGACGGCAATATTTCTTTTCTGAATTTTTTCGCCGTAATTTTTCAATTCCAGGATCAGCTCGGAGCTTCCATCGTCGTTGAGGGAACGGCTGGCGGAAACTATTCCGACATTTTCTTTCATATTTGAGCCGACGTCAAGAAATTCGACGGGGATTTCTGCCGGGATGCGGAACTCATCAGGAAAATCCCAGTCTGATCGCTGAAAATCAGAGAGAACGACAATTTTTTTTGAAGCGTCCCGGTCAAAAAGTTCGAGCGCCTTTTCAAATGCCTTCGCGTGATTGCCTCTGAACTCGGAGGCTTTGAGCGAGTCTGCTGTTTTCATGATCTCGCCTTTGCTTTTTGAGGAGGAGAGGAGGCATTCCGGCGAATCTGCCGAGCGTATCAGGAAAAACTCAGCGTCGGGATTCTTTTTTACCAGCTCGGAAACTGCCGATTGCAGATTGTCGAGGGAATTCCATCCGGACATGCTGGAGGAGGAGTCCATTATCAAGGCGATCTGACTTTTTTGCTTGCCTTGCTCGGCGGCGATCTTGTTTAGCACCGGCTCGGAAAGAGCCAGGATCACGGCTGAAAAAAGCAGGAGTCGCAGAAGGAGGAGAAAAATGTCTCTGAGCTTTCTCCGCCCTTCTCTTGGGAGCTTGCCTCTCAGTATCCAGCTTATGCTTGGGAAAACGATGTTCAGCGCGTTCTGCCTTCTGATGAGATGAATCAGGACTGGAAGGATAAGAAACGCAGAGAGGGCGAGGAAAAGAGGCTTGGCGAAGCTGATCATGAATAGACTGCTCCCCGGCTGTGGAGATACTTGGAAAGGGCGACGCCCAGATTGTCCGAGCTGTTCACGAGAATGTAGTCTGATTCGATCTTTCTGGCGGCGAGCCTTGTCTCCTCAAGATGTGCGGCGAGACGTTCAAGATAGCTTCCCCTCACGCTTTGGGGAGCGGTAAGAATTCTGGCATCCGATTCGCTGTCAATGAAACGCACCGCTCCGCTGAAGTCGAAGTTGGTCTCGTCGCAGTCGAGAGTCTGAATGACGATGCAGTCGTTTCTGGTTATTCTGAGCTTTTTGAAGATTTCCGTCGGAGTGGCACCCGTGTCGAGAAAATCCGAGATGAAGACAATTATTCCTCTGCGGCGGAGAGCTCTGCCTACGATGTCAAGGCAACTAATGTGGTCGGCAGTCCCGGACGCATCGGCGGCAGAAAGTGCGTCAATGAATCTGGCAAGATGTCCTTGCCTGCTTCCATGCTTGAGCATCGTTTTTATTTTGTCGGAGTAGATGAAAAGCCCCACATTGTCGCCCTGTTTGGTGGCGACATACGCGATTGAGGCGGCTAGCATTGCGGCGTATTTCAGCTTCGAGCACGGAGATTTTCTGCCCTGGTAGCCCATAGAAGCACTCGAGTCAAGAATGATCGAGCAGTCGAAATTTGTTTCTTCGCGGAAAACTTTCGAATAGAGGCGGTCGAGACGCCCGAAGGTCTTCCAGTCAATCGTCTTGAAATCGTCTCCGTGGCTGTAGTTTCTGTACTGGAGGAATTCTGTTCCGAATCCGTGGTAGACACTGCGGTGCATGCCGGACATCAGGCCTTCAACGGCGAGCTTGGCGACAATGTGGTAGTTGTCAATTCTCGCAAGAAGTTCTGGAGAAAGAAACTGGGAGACGGAATTGCCTTTTTTCGAATTCATTCACTATTTCATGATTTTTTTGTGGACAAAGACATAGACAGCAATGCAAATCAGGAGTCCGATTATTATCCAATGATAGTTGTGGTTCAGCAGATCTTTGCCTTTATGGACAAGGTCGGCATAGCTCATGCTCGCTGAAAGTGTGCCGAGATAATATCCGATTCCTGCAAGTATCGCCGTCCATATTCCCGCGCCAAGGATGGTGTATGTCAGAAAATTCTTATGTGGCATTTTTGAGAGGCCGGCGGGAATCGAGATGAGCTGGCGGATGCCTGGAAGGAGACGGCAGACGAAGGTCGTGATATCTCCGTATTTGTTGAAGATCTCCTCGGCGCGGTTGAGGGCTTTTTCCGGCAGGAAGAAGTAGAAACCGTACTTGTGGAGGAAAGGTCGCCCAAGCCAGAGTGCAAGGTAGTAGTTGACGTAGGCGCCAAGAATCGAGCCGGCGAGTCCGCAGATCACGGCGACGGAGAGGTCCAGGAATGGCTCGCCGAAGCTGAGTTCGCCTCGGACAGCAAGAAAGCCAGCCGGGATCATCACGACTTCGCTTGGGAAGGGAATGAACGAGCTTTCTATCGCCATAAACACGAAAATGAGAACAAAGCCCCAGGTCGCCGCATGCGAGCTTGCCCACTCCAGATGAGAGATAACGATTTCTGTCATAAACTTCCTCATGAATTTAACATCTTGCAAATGCGTCCGGCTACACTACATTAAGGGGCGCGGATTTCAACCGAACAGAAGACGATTTCAAATGCATCCTTTGCTGTTTCAGATAGGTTCTCTCAAGATCACATGCTTCGGCGCGATGGCGGCGTGCGGCTTCCTTGCCGCGTCATTTCTCCTTTTTGCGAACATGAAGGAACGCGGACTGAATTCCGACAATGTGAACGACCTGTTCTTCATCTGCATCGTAGCGGGCATTCTGGGTGCCAGGCTATTTTATGTTATCCAGTTCTGGGACGAGTTCAAGAACAACCTTCTCATGATCCCGCGTGTGGACAAGGGGGGGATAGTCTTCTATGGCGGATTCATTGCCGCAGTCCTGGCTATCTACATTTACAGCAGGCGGAAAAAATTGAATTTTTTCGGAGTGATTGACGTGATGGCTCCGTCTCTTGCGCTAGGACACGCCTTTGGAAGAATTGGCTGTTTTCTCAACGGATGCTGTTTTGGCAGGCCATGCGATCTGCCTTGGGCGGTGAGATTTCCTCAAGGCTCAATGCCGGAGCATTGCTATCCTGGCGCCTCTCTGCATCCGGTTCAACTCTACGAATCGCTTTTCAACTTCGCATTGGCGGGACTTCTGTTCGTCTTTCTGCGGAAGACGAAGGTCTGCGGCAGAACCGCCGCCCTTTATCTTGTCTGCTACGGCATCGGCCGTTTCACGCTGGAGCTTTTCCGTGGCGACAACGCCAAGATCATGTCTCTGATGTCTGTTTCTCAGATAATAGGAATAGCCACAGCCATTGCTGGCGTCGGAATCTATATTGCGACCATGAAGCGGACCTAATGCAAGTATGCCAAAAAATCTTGGCATTACAAATTCAGATCTCTGAGACTCCGTGAAAATACAATTGCAGATTTGATAGCTGTTTTTTTCTTCAAGCGGTCTTGAATATGAAAGATCGCCCGCTTCAATACCACCTTTCCCGTAATCGTGTTACGTGTAGTGTTTCGTGCATCGCTTAGGGGCTGTTGCAAAATAACTTTGCAATTTGGCACGGGTGCCAGATTATCAATTTCAAGGAATGAGGAATGCGCATATCGAGATATGTAAATGACGAATGACGCCGAAAGTGATAAAAGGACATCGGCAATGTCAGGGTCGTTGTTGTTCTTGAAATGGATTTTAGGTTACAAAGGCGCGGCTTCTTTTTTCATATTGTCATGCTTTATTTTATCAAGCAGATCACCATATTCCGCGTTTGGAAACATTTCAGCCGCCTTCTCGAGATTTTCAATAGCCTGAGTTTTTTTGCCCTGCCGTATCTGATTCAGCGCAAGGCGGTAAAAGTAGCTTGCGCGTTCGGGGGAAAGTTCGGCGGCGTTCGCGTAGCAGGACTCCGAAAGCTCCCAGAGGCCGCGCCTTTGGAAAAATGCGCCTGCGACTGCCCATGGAAATGGGGAATATGGCATCTGCGAGACGGCGGCTTTAAGCTTTGACTCGACGAGGGAGATCGGGACTTTTTTGACATCATCTTCGCTTGCGAACCTTGCCTCGCAGATATCGTGCAAAGCCAGGAATGCATACTCTCCTCTGAGTCTGTAAATCGAAAGCCCGAGCGCAAAGAATACGAGCAGAAGCCCAGTCTGGAAAAATATGAATTTGACCGCTGGTCTCGATAAAATCCCTATCACGTCGAGTTTTTTCAAAGCGGGCATTTCAAAATTTGGAATGCAGAGCATGACGAGGGCGGTTGCTACGGAGCCTGAAATTTGGATGTTGATGTCGAGCAGGGAATGGAGTGCCCAGGCGATGAATCCGAGCATGAGAGCCGAATCAAAATACCGTTTTGCCGGCTCTGAGCGGAGGCTGGCGAGATACGCGGAAATTGGCAGGGCAAAAAAGAGTGCAAGGGTCGCGAGAAGACCGGCAATTCCGCATTGGGACGCGAAGGAAAGCACAAAATTGTGAGGGGTGTGTGGCGCCTCTGTCCCCGGAAACTGCTTCAGTTTCGGATATTCGTGGAAAAAGTCGCCCCAACCGGTTCCAATGAGGGGATTCTCCGCAAAAATCCGCGATGCGACGCTGTAGTAGTCGAGCCGCACTTTCATTGAACCTAGATCTCTTCCGGCGTTTGTCATTACATAAATCGGAATGACGCAAAAGACCAGAACAACGCATAAGACTATGGCTTTTCTGAGATTTGCGAATTTCGCAAAAACGAGAGCTGGAACGATCAGGGCAGTTGCGGCGCCGAAGGACAGGACGGCGGCGCGGCTTCCGCTTAAATGCAGGTTGAAGAGAAAGAGACCCGCAAGAAGGATGGCGGCGGCGAAGCTGAATTTGTCAGCAAATTTGAGCGGAAATCTGGCGATTGTCAGCACGACGGACGCCGAATATGCCATCGAGATGAGGATGAAAAGAAACTGCGGGCAGTCGGGAAATATGAAATAGACGAGGGCGCTTATGATGAAGATTATGGCAAGTTTGAGGGAAACAAGATCGGTGAACACAAGATAGATGCAGAAAGGAATTGTCAGAATAAGATGCGCGGCAAAGCTGTTGCAGAGGGAGAAAGTCGCGAATATCCTGGTCTGCTGAAGCCTTCCCATCACGCCCGACGGAAGAGCCGCTCCAGTTTTCAGCTCCTGCCCATAGACGTAGTCTAGGCTTTCGCGGAAGCCCCAGAAATATTGCTGGACGCCTGAAGCCAGGAGAAAAAGAGTTGACAGGAGAATCGCCCTCGCGGCGTATATCTTCATTTTTGGGCATGATTCGGAGGAGCGCACGAAGGCGGCGACGCAAAGTGCTATTCCTGAAAAATGGCAGATTTGAAGTATAGGAAAATCTTTGACGCTTGCCCTGAATGCGCCAAGTATCGAAATCAGAGCCATTATCGAGCAAAGAATTGAGAGAAGAACGTTGAATGAGAATTTCTGCGGTCTTTTGAAGAGGAAGAAAGCTGAAATTGCAAAGATGGATGCCGCGATCGGAAAGAGAATTGGAGGATAGGTGAAAATTATCCAGGAAATCAAATCATAAGGGAGGAAGGGAATTTCTGGAACCCCCGTGATGGATCCGAATTTGAGAGGCATAAGGAAGATGAAAAGAGAAAAAAGCACGGAATAAATTCTAGCGATCATGGATTCGGCATCAGACTCGACGCCTGCAAGTCCGACTGCTTCGGAAGATGAAGCTGGCGGAGCTTCAGCTTTTTTGCTTCGCTTGACTTTTCCTGACTGCATACGAGATATCCCATTCTAAGCTGTGGCATGACAAACAAAGAAGCTACCGTGTCCCGATTTTCTTCTTCCCCTTTAATATCCATCGTCTAACTTCAATATTCAATCTTTCAATTTTTATTTTGCATTTTGCACTTCCGGGGAAAGCTATCGCATTTTTTGTCGCAGAGGACTTCGAGGACAGAGAGGACATTGAAGACGTGAATGATTGCCAGCGTAGAGTTTTGGACTGAGGGGCACACAGTGCCATTACTATAAATGCCGATTTTGCCTTGACGGAGATTCTTCTCCGGCGCTTTTGCGGCGAATGATCGTTGCCAAGAGAAAGCGGTGAAAAATCACCGCCCAGCGACAAGCTCTGGGCAAGCACTCCAAAGAGCTTCGCTCAAAAAATCAGTGTTCATCCGTATGCAGAGGCTGCGGAAGCGAACGAATCTTTGGAGTGCGGCAATAATTTGCCGCTTTTGCCTTGCCGGAGATTCTTCTCCGGCGCTTTTGTGGCGAATGATCACCGCCAAGAGAAAGCGGTGAAAAATCACCGCACTCCAAAGAGCTTCGCTCTGGGTTGCTGTTCAGCCTTCAGGCGGTCTTTCACTCGATTCCGATTCCGATACCGACCCCGACACCGATTCGTTCCACAACCCTAAACCCCATCCCCTAACCCCTTCGCATTTCGCATTCTTTCTGATTTTCTTCCGTTCAATATTCAATATTGGATTTCAGTATTCAATATTTCTGTTTCTCCTCGATCCCGATTCCGAAGATGATGAGGACGCGGAAGCAGGCGAATGATCACCTCCAAGAGAAAGCGGTGAAAAATCACCGCACTCCAAAGAGCTTCGCTCAAAAAATCAGTGTTCATCCGTGT
>DYRX01000066.1 GCA_020718525.1 Victivallis vadensis | reverse complement strand
AAAGTTAAATCGGAAAATGGATCGGCTGTCTGGAAAATGTCGTAAAACATTTCCCGCAGGAATCAGCGACTGATTCCTGATATAGTTTCAAGGAAAATGAATTCACGATTTGAATTTATTAAAATGAAAAACTATAGATTGTGCCGTGACTTTCGGCCAATGTCATAGTTGCGGGAATCGGTCTAGGTTATGCTTGAGCGGAATGGCTCCATACAGGGAAGCAATTTCCGGAATCTATGCAGGCAAATTTTAACGCTAAACGAGTGTGATATAGGGGGTGTCCATGAAGATGAACTTGATTCCATCGCCGTTGAGCATCAAAGAGAAAGAAGGACGCTTTGTGATCAACGAGTGCACCAGCATCTCCTGCCTGAATCCTGGCGCATTGTCCGTTGCCGAACGACTCGCCGCAGAAATGCGGACTCCCACCGGATTCCCTTTTCCAGTCTCAGAGACCGCCGGGACCGATAACGCCATATTCCTTTCCATCACTCCGAATAACCCGGATCTTGCAGAAGAGGGCTATCTCCTTGAGGTTGCAGAGAAATCAGCTGGAATCAATGCGGCGACAGTATCTGGTCTTCAGCATGGGACTCAGACCTTTCTCCAGCTTTTGCCGCGGCAGATATCTGCGCGTCATCATGTCCCAAGTTTTGCGGCGCATCTTGTTGCGCCAGAAACAGTTCTGCCAAAAGGATGGGAGCTTCCCTGCTGGAGCGCCCCCTGCGTCGAAATATATGATCGCCCTCGTTTCTCTTGGCGCGGATTCATGCTCGACTGCAGTCGTCATTTCCACCAGCTTGACACGCTCAAATGGTGCATAGATCTCTTGGTTCAGTTGAAAATGAACCGATTCCATCTGCATCTCTCCGACAATTCTGGCTGGCGACTACAAATCCCCGGCTGGCCGCTTCTTACGGAAAAAGGCTCAAAAACAGAATCCGATCCACGCAGACAGGGATTCTACACTGATGATGATATCCGCCAAATAGTCGCATACGCGGCAGAACGAAATATAACCGTCATTCCTGAAATTGACGTGCCTGGCCATACATACGCAATTGTGTCTTCATATCCTGAGCTATCCTGCTTCGGAAAGGCTCACCGGAACGACCTCTCGCACTTCCACTATCTGGACATCCTTTGCGCAGGCAGTGAAAAGGTGGACAATTTTCTTGAAGACGCATTCAACCGGGTGATGGATTTATTCCCTTCCCCACACATACATATCGGCGGAGACGAGGCACCAAAAAACCGATGGCGAAAATGTCCGAAATGTGCGGAGCAGATGAAACGCAAAGGACTCGCGGACGTCGAAGAACTGCAGGGAGATTTCGTCAACCGGGTCGCAGATATTGTACGGAAAAGAGGAAGACGCCCAATCGCCTGGGACTGCGTAATGGGCGGGCATCAAAAAACGGATCTCATCATACATTGGTGGAACGATAGCCGCGGGCTCATCGCTCCCCTTGAAGCCATCAGACGCGGCCATGATGTTATCTGCTCGCGATCAAACTGGAATTACTTCCATGCCTGGGAAGATCAGATTGAACAATTCTATTCCGAGGCAAGATATCTCCCAAGCGAATTCATCGGCTTCAGAGAACAACGTCCCGAACCCTATCCGGATCCGGAAGAATGGAACAAAATAATCGGGGCTGAATCCTGCATGTGGTGCGAGGACACCCCAAGCGAACTGCTCCCGGCCAGAATTTTTCCGGCCATCCTGGCAAATGCTGAACTGCAATGGAGCTATTTGCCGCCTGAAGCAAGAGATCTCGGCGAATTCCGCAAAAGACTCAAGTTTCGCCGTCCCACTTTTGAGCGAGTTCAAATGCTCAACTGGGGCGGTTGAAGCAAATCTGTCTGCGATCTGTGGGCGCAGAAGGCTCTTTCTTTGCTCTTATCTGTTTTATTTTTGCGCCAAGCCTCTGGCAAACTGCTGAAAACAGGCACGATTGGATGAGGAAGCAGTTTCGGACTTTTGCAATTGCCTCTTGATTTTCATGGTTTGAGGAATTAGATTCTCCCAATAAAGATTGTGGCAGGTGTCCAGGTCTTTGCGCCTTGTCCGATAAGCGGCGGCAGGACAGGCTTGGCGTCGCCAATGAAGAAAACCGAACAGGAGTTTTTCGATGGACAGCATTGCAAGCGTCTTCGAGTTCGTGATGGGCGATAAAAAGCTGTATTGGCTTTGCGCCATATTTGGCTCTGCACTCTTCATCATTCAGCTCGGACTGGCTCTCCTTGGCATGGGGGATCACGGTGACATTGACGCAGATACAGGCGGGCTCGACATGCATCACGCCGACACAGGGATAAGCGATTTCAGATTCTTCTCCTTCCGTTCAGTCGTGGCGTTCATCACCTTTTTCGGATGGGGTGGCGTGATTTTCGGCCTCAGCGGGATCGCAGGCTTCTT
The DNA here is from genome assembly GCA_020718525.1 of Victivallis vadensis. Lineage (GTDB taxonomy): Bacteria > Verrucomicrobiota > Lentisphaeria > Victivallales > GWF2-50-93 > DYRX01. Next base: position 12,791 of record DYRX01000066.1, on the reverse strand, counting down.
TGCGGCGCTGACAAGCGGTCTCATCATGATGCTGGCGACAGCCGCGCTTCTCTGCTTTCTTCTTAAAATGGAGCAGTCCGGCAACATCAATCCTGAAGACTACGTCGGAAGCTCGGGAAAGGTTTATCTTGGAATTCCCGCAGGCAGGGGAAAAACAGGGAAAGTTTCGGTCAGCATCCGCGGCAGTCTGAGGGAGATTGATGGAGTCTCCGACGAGGAAATTCCCACCGGTGTCTCGGTGAAGGTCGTGGAATGCGTTGACGGTCAGCGTTTTCTTGTCAAGAGGATTTGACTCCCGAAAAGAAGACACCCGCTTCACTTTTTGTCAGCTTGATTTCCGATTTCGCAGGTCTGTTCCGCGCCTGCGGCAATGAAATTTCGAAAGGATTTATTGCCAGTGGCAATATACGAAGAAAAAAGTTGTTCCCGCAGGATGCTCGCCTCAATCATTCTGATATGCTTCTTTTTCATCTATCCTCTTTTTCAGATCGGATTGAGGGAGCTTCGCTGGGACGAGGGATATTATGCGGCAATGGCTGTCGAGATGGATCTGCTCAGACCGGAAACGGTCGCCCAGGGCGAACTGATAGCCTCGTTCCCTCTTTTCCCCTGGATAACGGCTCTCACATACAAGCTTGCACCTGTCGGGATAGAGTTTGGCCTGAGGCTGGTCTCGGTTCTTTCGATCGCCGCGATCTCAATAGTTGTCTGGCAGACGGCCAGGAAGGCGCTTTCCGAAGATGCAGGTCTTCTCGCGGCGGCGGCGACATTTTCTTCCGCGATAGTCATTGAAAAAGGACTTGACGGATATCCTGACATGCTTGGCAACGTCTTTCTTTTCGCGGCGTGGACGACTTGGTTCAACATGGGCGCTGTGAAGAACAGATGGAACGCCGCGTGGATATTTTCATTCCTTTTCTGCGGCCTGGCTTTCTATTCCATCGGCTGGAAGGCACTCTTCTTCTTTGCTCTCCCGCTTTTTTTCATGCGAAGACCCCTCACTGTCTGGTCGAGGCTCATGAGACCAGGCTTTTTTGCGGGTCTTGGAATTCTTCTCTGCTTCATCCTGATCTGGCTGGTTCCGATGCTTGCCAGACGGGCGGAAATGCCATTTCGAAGCCTTTCGCTCGGAATCTCTGACAAAAACGACTTCATCTTTCAGGTCCTCTATTTTCCTTTGGAACTGCCGACAAGGCTTTTGCCATGGTCTCTCCTTGCCTGGCCTGCCTTCTGCGTCGCATATCAGCCGCTCGAAAAGAATCAGGTATTCTCAAGATTCATGAGGACAATTTTCGTCTCGATCTCATTCGCCCTATGCTTCATGCCCGATCTCGACTGGAGAAATGCAACCGTCCTGGCGGCGCCTTCGGCAGTTCTGGCGGCAATCAATTATCCGCTTCTTGTCAGACGTCATGGAAATTTGATTGTGACCCTGCTTAAATTCATCTTCCTTCTGCTCATTCCTTTGTCGGCTCTCATATTTGCGCTCCATCTCATCTGCATGCTGGACAGCTTCTTTCCAGGCTCGGCGATGAAATATATTTTCATTGAGAAGGCTGGCGACTTCAACTTGAAGGAGGTGCTCGGCGGAGAATTGTTCAAACGTGTCAATTTGTTCGCGATGATCGAAAGCGTCATTGTAATGGCTGTCGCGATTTTCATGCATAAGGGGAAACTGTATAAACTGCCAGTATGGACGTCCATTTTAATTCTTGTCTCCTCGCTGATCGCCTGCTACTGGATGCTCATCGCGCCTTTTCAGGCGCATGATCAGGACAGCAGAAAACTCGCAAAGACCATAGAGGCGATGATTGGAACAAGCCTCCAGTCGGGGAGCGCTGTCATCTACAAATCACCAGAGATAAAGGGACTGAACGCGCCATTTCTCTATCTCAATTGCAGGGTGAAGAAACTGAGCAAGTCTTTCGATGAAATACCCATCCAGGAGAACAAGGTCTATGCTGTTTCGCCTGAGGTTCCGGTGTCGAAGGACAGAACCTGGAAAAGCTTGAACAGCGCGCCGTTGATGTACAAGAAGCACGAATTAAATCTCTGGGAGGGAACTCCCGCTAAAAAGAATGGAGATGAACATGAAAGCGGTCAGTGAACTGCCAAACGTTGTAATAGTCGGACGTCCCAATGTGGGAAAATCGTCCCTTTTCAACTGCCTCTGCGGAAAGAGAATTTCAATCGTCCACAGCGAAAGCGGCGTGACCCGGGACAGGATCACTTGCGACATAGAGCGCGACGAGCATGCGTTCAGGCTCATTGACACAGGCGGAATTCTTTTCTTCGACGAGCAGAAGAAAAACGCATATTCCCATTTCGACATCAGGGAGCAGGTGGACGCCGCCATAGACTCGGCAGACCTCGTTGTGCTGGCACTCGATTTTACAAGCGGACAGCCCACCCCCCTGGACAACGAAATATATTCGATGCTCAGGAAAAAAAACAAAAAGACTCTGGTTCTAATCAACAAGGTTGACAATGACAATATGGAGCGGGATGCTTCCGATTTTTTCCCTCAGTCAAAAGACTGCGTTCCTGTCTCATGCGCACAGCGGAGAGGCATCGCCGAATCAATGGACAGAATCGTATCCATGCTTCCAAAGAAAGTCTCACTTCCGGCGCAGAAGAGAGTTTCAATCGCAATCATAGGACGCCCAAACGTCGGAAAATCTTCAATCGTCAACAGGCTTCTCGGAAGTGAACGAATGATTGTAAGCGAGATTCCTGGAACCACCAGGGACTGCGTTGACATTGAAGTCGATTTGGAAAACGACGGCAAAATACTACCCGCCCTTCTTGTTGACACGGCAGGGCTGAGGCAGAAGAGGCGGGCGGACTCCGCAGTCGAAATCTTCAGCATCATGCGGACGGAAAATGCGATCAAGCGGGCGGATATTGTTGTCTTCGTCGCGGAAGCTAGTACTGGCGAGGCAAGCGCCCAGGACAAGAAGGTCGCCAGTCTCATCGCGGAATACAGCAAGCCATGCCTGATTCTCATCAACAAATCTGATCTTGCAAGCGAGAAGCGCGAACTCGAAGCCCTTGACGAGGCGTTTTCGAGCAGTCTTCCCTTTTTGCCATATGCAATGGTGATGCCATGTTCGGCAAAGTCCGGATTCGGGATTAAAAAGATATCTGCGGCGCTGGCGAGGATTTCCGAGGACATGAGAACTGTCCTGCCGACTGCTCTTGTCAACAAGCTGATAATGAAGGCCTACGAGCGCAACAGGCCCCCGTCCGACGGGAGAAGGATTTTCAAGCTTTACTATGCGACCATGGTGAACCATGGCGCGCCGCTCTTCATCATCTTTGCGAACTACCCGGATCTCTGCAAGCCGAATTACGTGAACTATCTCAAGAATTTCCTGCGCAACGAGCTCGGGCTCGTGGGAACTCCGATAAGAATACAGTTCAGAAAGCGCGAACGTCCCGGGGAAGGCAGAAAAAAAAAGGAAAATACCTGACTGTCTCCTGCACGAGAGGAGCATCGCCCGAGTCAATGAAGAAAAAATACTACGCAGTCATTTTTATATTCTTGCTTATTTTATCAATCCCATTTTCATTCAATTTCTTTTCAAAAGCTAGCAAAGACAAATTTGATTTTTCAACATATTCAAAATCGTCTTTTACAATTGATTGCAAAAATGGATCTTATACAGTATGCTATGGAACTTTAGGGAAGGGAGATTCTTTAAAACCACTGCCGATGCTAATATATCTGAATGACATGAATGTGAATCCTATTGTTTTATCTGGATGGGGGAATGAATCCGGAAATGTATTCGGGATTATTACGTTGAACGGGAATGTGCACAAAGTTCCCTTGACTAGCGTTGTGTTTGTTGATCCCAATAGCAACAGTTACAGGATTATTTCAAATTATTGGAATCCATATTTATTCAACAATAAAGACAAGTCTGAAAATTTTGTCAAGGAATTATTAGGACTCTAGATCCCGATTGATCTTCAAATATAATTCGGTCCCATTCCAATTGTCTCGTTGAATTATAAAGAGATGCCTATAAATTATTGTGATTTTAACTGCGCCGTCTAGGATGATGGACTTCCGCTGGAAAACTTGAGAACTTGAGATAAATCTTGACTCTTTGAGCGGCATGAGCTTGTCTTGTTTTAGCTGGTACACTATAGTAAATGTATAACTAAAAAGCTACGCTAAAATTGAGGAGATGGCGAGATGGGTATCAGTATCGGACTTGTGGGGCTGGGCGGATTCGGATCGTCCTTCGCGGATCTTTTCATGAGGCATCCCCTCGTTGACAGGATCGCGCTCTGTGACAGGGAACCAGAAAGGATTGCGAAGTTCGCGGAAAAGGATTCCTGGAAAGGGAAATTCAATCCCAGGGACAGATATTCATCCCTTGATGAAATCTGCGGGAGCGACATCGAGGCGCTCGTCATAATAACCCAGCCCTGGCTTCATGCGCCACAGTGCGTGCAGGCCATGAAAGCCGGCAAGCATGTCTACAGCGCCGTGCCTATGATGCGCGTGCCGGATGGCGATGAAATTCTCGACTGGTGCGACAGGATCATAAGCACCTGCAGGGAGACAGGAATGCGCTACATGCTCGGCGAGACCACCTACTACAGGCCCAACGCCATGTTCTGCAGGAGGAAAGCGCGGGAAAAAGCGTTCGGAGACTTTGTATATGCCGAGGGCGAATACTTCCATGATGTGGACGCAAGATGCTCGCTGAGAAAAGTCTGCGAGAACCGCGAGTCAAGTCGGTCCGGCAAGGAATGGGCGGAGGACGCGAAGCTCATCTACAGGAACAAAGGGATAAAGGACGGTCCCATGCACTATCCTACGCATTCCACGAGTGGTCCGGTCTGTGTCATGAACGCTCATGCAGTGAAAGTAAGCGCCTACGGCTATGCGAACAGGAACAATGACCCGTTCTTCGAAGACAGCGCCTTCAGCAACGAGGCGGCCTTCTTCAAGATGAGCAACGGCTCGACGGTCAGGATCTGCGAATTCCGCGAATGCCCCGGAAGGTTCGGGAAGGAGGATGAGACTTTCAGGGTGGTCGGAACCAAAGGGACCTTCAACGAAGGCACATGGTACAGCAACGGACGCAGTAATCCGCAGAACGGAAGACCTGCAAGCGTCGAGAATTTCACTGACGAGCAGATGAGGGATGTACTGCCTGCCGAAGTCAGGATGGAATTCAAGAAAATTCAGGATGAGGAGGCGGGGGCAGACAGGTTGAGCGATGACTTTGTACCGACAGGCCACGGCGGGTCACATCCGTATCTTGTACATGAGTTCGTGGATGCGGTCGCGAAGCGGCGCAAGCCCGCAATAAATGCCTGGGAGGCGGTGAGATACATGGCAATGGGGGTGATGGCGCACAAGTCCGCCCTGAAGGACGGCGAGACGCTTGAAGTTCCAGACTGGGGCGATGCGCCGTGACCGCGCCCCCTTGGTCAAAAAAGCGGAAAGTGGCTTAATAATCGGTGCCAGTCCAATGCACCATCGCCGCAGATAGAGTCTGGCCAGATCGAAGCACAACAAGATATACTTGCGGACAATAGGTGTCTCCCATGGATTGCACCCAAGTCCGTAAGCTCAACAGCTTCTTTCGTCCCATTAGATTGCCTCTTTGGCTGAATTGAATCAGATTCGTCAAGCTGAAGACCTTGACGTGTGAAAATTCAAATTATTTTTTCGTTTCAGGCTGAACGCCGGGGGCTTCTGCTTCGTGGCGCAAGATTAATTCAAGGGATTGGAGATGAGAGCAGACAAAGGTAATGCCCACGGGCACGGGTTTGGCACTTTCTCAGGAGTGTTTACGCCTTCGATCCTTACGATTTTCGGCGTAATCATGTATATGAGGGCATGCTATGTGACGGGCAGTGCCGGCATAATCGGAGCGATGACAATACTTTTCCTTGCAAAAAGCATAACATTTTCCACGGCATTTTCAATTTCAGCCATATCCACGAATACAGAGGTGCGGGGCGGCGGAGCATATTTTCTCATATCCCGGGCGCTGGGACCTGAATTCGGAGCCGCCATCGGCATCGCCCTTTTTCTAGCGCAGACACTTTCCGTTCCATTCTATGTGCTCGGGTTCGCCGAAGCCTTGCTTATGAATGTTCCCGTTTTGGCTGACTACTATCTTCCAATTCTTGTTCTGACCGCCATGGCGCTTTTCGCAGTATCCTGGTTTGGAGCGGACTGGGCAATGAAATGCCAGTTCTTCATCATGGCAGTGCTTGGAGTCTCCATCTTCAGCTTTCTTACCGGGGCGGCGCTCAAATTCAATTCGGCATGCTTCATGGAAAACCTCCCCCCGTCCGACAATGCCGACTACTTCAGGATTTTCGCAATATATTTTCCGGCGGTCACCGGCATAATGGCAGGGGTCAACATGTCCGGCGATCTCAAAAATCCTGCGAAATCTCTTCCGCTAGGCACATTTATGGCAATTTTTGTAGGACTGCTGGTATATGGTCTGGAAATCCTATTCTGTGGCGGAGCGTTTCCAAGGGAGATGCTGATTTCCGAACCGTACATGCTTCTGGTCAGGAACGCTTTTCTTGGCGGAATATTGGTTATCGCGGGCGTCTGGGCGGCATCTTTGTCAAGCGCGATAGGATCATTTCTAGGAGCCCCGCGGGTTCTTCAGGCACTCGCTCTGGACAAGATAATCCCTTTTCTGGATGTCTTTTCTAAAGGCGCGGGAAAGCATAACGAGCCGAGGTTCGCATCCGTCCTGACCTTTGCCATATCAATGGCAGTCCTTTTGTGGGCTGGCTGGAAAGGGACGCCTGAATCCGGAGAGGTGAGCCCCGCCCTGAACATCGTCGCCACGATTGTCACAATGTTTTTTCTTTATACATACGGAATGGTGAATCTCGCCGCCTTTGTCGAATCATTCGGTGCAAATCCATCCTTCCGCCCCAAATTCAAATATTTCCATTGGTCAATCGGGCTTTTCGGAGCAATTGCATGCCTGCTTGTCTCTTTTCTCATAAGTCCTTTGGCGGCAATTTGTTCAATCATAATCATCGCCCTCCTCTTTTTCTTCATAAGCAGGCGGGACTATGAAAAAACTTTTGGAGACGCCCGCAGGGGATTCATATATTCCAGGATAAGAAAAAGCCTGATTGATCTCGCCGGAGTGAAGGAGCATCCGAAAAACTGGCGCCCGACAATTGCTGTTTTCACGGGCAACCCCGAAACACGCAAGGCGCTTCTGCAATATGCCTGTCTCTTCGAGTGCAGAAGAGGAATTGTCTCCATGGTGGAACTTATGACCGGCGACTTCACGCAACTCAAGGAGCACAGAAAAAGCGAGATGGCAAGACTTGCGAAATTCGCAGACGAGAATGGACTGAACGTATTTCCGGAGGTCATAGTCGCGGAAAACTTCGACGACGGGCTCAGGGTATTCATACAGGCGCATTCCATAGGCCCGATAAAGCCAAACATCGCAATGCTGGGTTGGCCACGGGAGGAAGCCCGGTTCGAGCCTTTCATCGCGCATGTTGGAGTCATTGCCGCGCTCGGAATGAGCAGTGTCGTCCACGTTGACCTTAAAAACAGGCAGGCACCCACTTTTCCATCAGGAAGGCTCGACGTGTGGTGGCGCGGACACAAAAACGGTTCCCTCATGCTTATTCTGGCATATCTTCTCTCTCAGAATCCCCTCTGGGTGAGAGTCAGGATCAGAGTTCTGAGAATCATAGAATCCCCCTCGGGCGAAAATGAAGCGTCAGAGGAGCTCCGCAAGCTTGTCGAGGCGTCTAGAATTGACGCTGAGACCAAGATTGTCGTCTCAAATGAGAACTTTTCTGACACGATGAAAAAAGAATCTTCAGATGCCGTTGCCATATTCATGGGCTACAAGCTTCAGGACAAGAGTGCCGCAATGGACTTGCACCGGCGATGGAACGCAGTGCTCAAGGACATGCCTCCAGTTTTCTTCGTCAACTCGTCAGGCGATGCGGATCTTCTTTCCTGAGAAAATAAAATAAAATTTTCTCCGCACGATTGAACTTTTATGCATCGAACTCTGTCATTATGGAAGATTTTGCTTGTTTCGCCGTGAATTCAGTTGCGACACTAAATCGAAAGGAGAAGCGAGATGGAAAGGAACGAGATACAGGAACTTCAGTCGAAGATAAAGGAAGTGTCGGGATTCATTCCCGCGCTGAAGACTGAAATCGGCAGGGTCATTGTGGGACAGGAAAAGCTTGTCAACAGCATGATAATGGCGCTGATCGCCGACGGGCACATACTTATCCAAGGTCTGCCTGGGCTTGCTAAGACGTTGGCAGTCAAGACCTTAGCGCAGGCGCTCAATGGCTCATTCTCCAGGATACAGTTCACGCCGGATCTTCTCCCCGCCGACGTGATCGGGACAAACATCTACAATCCGCACGAGCACAGTTTCAGCGTGAAGATCGGTCCTGTCTTCGCCAACATTCTTCTGGCGGACGAAATAAACCGCGCGCCGGCAAAAGTCCAGAGCGCGCTCCTTGAGTGCATGCAGGAAAAGCAGATAACAATAGCCGGAAAGCTCCACAAGATGCCGCGCCCCTTCCTTGTGATGGCGACGCAGAACCCGATTGAGCACGAAGGAACATATCCGCTTCCTGAGGCCCAGGTTGACAGGTTCATGTTCAAGCTCGATCTCGACTATCCGGAGAGATACGAGGAGAAGACCATCGTGGAGAGAATGGGGCATCCGGATGTTCAGATTGAATCAGTGTCTGTCGCGTCCCTGGATGACATTGCAAAGGCGAGGACCTGGGTTGACAAGGTTTACATTGACGAGAAGATAGTGGAATATATTCTGGACATCAGCATATCTACAAGACCAGGCAAGAGAGGGGAGCTCTCCAAGCGGCAGTCAGAGGCTAAGCTCGACTTCCTGAACAATCTCATACAGTTCGGCGCATCGCCGAGGGCGTCAATCATGATGACAGTCGCCGCGAAGGCCGCCGCCTTCATGGAAGGACGAGGCTATGTCGTTCCGCAGGATGTTAAAAACATTGCGCCGGAGATCCTCAGGCACAGGGTGATACTCAGCTTCGAAGCGGAGGCGGAGGAAATGAACTCTGACAAGCTGATCAAGATGATTCTCGACGAATTGAGAACGCCGTGATCCAGGGCTTCGAGTCTGCACCCGAGACTAGGAAAAGCAAATGATTCCGAAAGAACTTTTCAAGCAGGTAAAAAAGATCGAGATCAAGACTCGAAGAGCCGTTGACGAGATCACTGCAGGCGCCTACAGAAGCGTCTTCAAGGGGCGCGGAATAGAATTCGACGAGGTGAGGGAGTACACGGCAGACGACGACATCAGGGACATTGACTGGAATGTCACCGCCAAAATGGGCGCCCCTTACATCAAGAAGTACGTCGAGGAAAGAGAGCTGAGCGTCCTCCTGGCAATTGACTTCTCTGCTTCAACATTCTTCGGCAGTTCGCTCAAGACGAAGCATGACTGCGCCGTCGAGATAGCGGCTCTCATAGCCTTCAGCGCGATCCGCAACAACGACAAGGTGGGGCTAGTTCTCTTCACCGACAAGGTCGAGCTCTATCTGCCGCCAAAATCCGGTAAGATGCACGGGCTCAGGCTCATCCGCGAGCTGATTGCCAGAAAGCCTGAATCGAAGGGAACGGACATCGCTGGCGTCCTCGGGCATCTGATGAAGATTCAGCGCAAACGCTCGGTTGTTTTTCTGATAAGCGATCTATTGGCAGACAAAGATTTTTCAAAACTGCTCATGATCGCCAACAAAAGGCACGACATGATCGCGGTGCGGATTCTGGACAGGATTGAGTCCAATTTTCCAAAGAGCGCTCTGCTCAGCATCCGCGATTCGGAAAGCGGGGCAGTGATGGAGTTCAACGGGGCGTCATCGCGCGCCTGCTCAGCCGCGAACAGCGCCGCATCGGCGATACACGAGGCAAGTTCCAAGATCTGCGCCAGAGCCAAGGTTGACCTGATTGACCTTAAATGCGGAGAAGACAGCGTCAAGCCTCTGGTTAAATTCTTCAGACAAAGAGAGAAGCTGAGATGATGAAAATACTTCATTCAAAATGGCTCAAAATTTCGTTTGCCGCCCTGCTTGCCCTAGCTCTTGCCTCGGCTCTTGCAGTTGCAGTCAAATATCACAGCGAATCCGGGAAACCCTCTGAAATCGTGGCGACGAAGCTGGAGATGTCTCCTTCTGAAAAAATAAGGCTTGGCGACAAAGTTGCTTTGTCCTGCGAATTGACTTGTCCCTGGGGCAATCCTCCCGTAGCCGCGGAAATAATTCCTGGAAAAGGTGCACAGGCTCCGGGGAAGGCGAAATTCTCGCTTCAAAAAGTCCTCTGGGGTAGAAATCTCTGGAAAATGTCGGGCGAAGTTCAGCCGTTCATAAACGGGGAAGTCGGCAGGACTGAAATAGAGATCAATTTCGAAAAGCCTCTCAAGGATGGGACGAAGACGCTCAAGATGGAGCTTCCGTCCTTCGAATCGGAGTCCCTCGACACTGGCAGTTCAAACGAGATACTTCTGGCAGGGGCTCTCGAACAGAAAAAAGAGAAAGCCAGTTTTGGGAAGTGGATTGGGTTGACAGCCTTTATTCTGGTGCTCGCAGTCATTCTTGCTCTTTATTTCAGAAAAAAAACAAAATTCCTTGCACCACCTCAGCTTTCTCCCTGGCAGATCGCCCTGCTGGACATCTGCGAAATTCGCACAAATTTGTCGGCGAAAAAGATAACACCCGAATTTTCCTTCACGAAGCTCACAGACATCTTGAGGAACTATTTGGAGAAGCGCTTCAGAGTCAGGGCTACAGCCCAGACGACCGGCGAGTTTCTCAATAGCCTCAAGAGAGGTTCCAGTCCGATGGAAGACAGGCACAAGGCGTTCCTGGGAGAATTTCTTGAAGCCGCAGACCTTGTGAAGTTCGCAAATCTGCCTGCCGAGATTGATACGCTTGAAAGGGCGATTTCAAAGGCGGAAGAGCTTGTCAAATCAACTGTTCCGTCCGAAGCATCCTTGAAAGATTCAGGCAAAACAAAGAACGGGGAGCACAAAAATGCTTGATTTTCAATACCCCCTATTTCTGCTATTTCTTCTGCCGCTGGCGGGGCTTGTCGCCCTTTCATTGCGCAGAAACGATCCGTCCCTCTTTTTACCGAGTCTGAAGCAATTCGCGAAGGCGTCATCAGGCAGAGGTTCCATTTCTTCGAGCCGAATACCGCTCCTCTTTTTTGCCGCCGGACTGGCTCTTCTAATTTTTGCGCTTGCCAGACCGCGCAGGGGAACGGAGGAAATCAGACAGAAGACAGAAGGAATTGACATCATAATTGCGATAGACCTTTCTGGGAGCATGCAGGCTATTGACGTTCCGCAGAACATGATGGACGAATCGAAGCTCTCCAAGGCCTTGTCGAGCGGCGCCCTCAAAAACAGGCTTGACACGGCAAAGGAGGAGATCAAGAAGTTCATAGAAAACCGTCCCGGCGACAGAATAGGGCTCATCGCTTTCGCGCCACAGCCATATTCGGTGTGTCCACCGACATTGGATCACGCCTGGCTCTTCGCGCATCTCGACCGCCTGGAACCTGGAATGATAGGTGACAGCACAGGCATCGCAGGACCGCTCTCGAGCGCAGTCAACCGCCTCAAGGATTCGGAATCAAAAAGAAAGATCATTGTTCTCTTCACGGACGGTATGAACAATGTCAACGCCAAGATAAGCCCGGTTCAGGCGGCGAAGCTTGCCCACCAGTTCAAAATAGGCATATACACTGTCGGAATCGGAAGCCAGAATGCAATAATGAAGCAGAAAGATTTTTTCGGAAGATCGGCGTATGTCCCTGTCTCACATGAATTTGACGAAAAGCTGTTGAGGGAGATCGCCGACACGACAGGTGCAAAATATTATGCCGCCAAAGATGCAGAAGGGCTTGAAAAGACCATGAAGGAAATTGACTCCCTCGAAAAAACAAAGATGGAACAGCCCAGATTCGTCAACTACAGAGAACTTGCGTTTCCTTTCATCTACATGGGCATTGCTTCAATTCTTTTATCTGTCGCCCTAGGCAGAATCTTTCTGCTGAAGATTCCCTAGACTTACCCGGGGGAAAGTATTTAGTCAGGCATTACGCATAGCAACTACAAATCGTGGTCTGCTGTTTCCGGAGATAAAAGGCTGTTCTTCTTGCCTTCTGAGAACGCAGACATGACGGCATCGCCGTCTTTCGGAGTGATCTGTGTAAGCAGAGCCTTTTAATCTTAAAGCGGTGCTGACACAGATACACCAAGAATGTGGCAACGTCTCGGAATTCATTCATTATTCCCGTAATGCGTCATTTTTTTCCGGCGGGCGGCGGGATGCTCCGCTGGTCTGAAGCACAGTTCGTAAAGCATATTCATGAACGCCGGTCTGAACATTTCCGCAGTCCGATGCGCGATTCCGAGAAATGCGCCTCTGCCGATGCCCGTCCGTCTCGTCACGCCGCCTGTGGTCGTTCCATGCACATAGTGTTCCACGAGTGCATTCGCCACCGTGCTCTTGCCGTAGAGACAGTTGGGCATCGCATCCGGATACAGCGCGTCCAACGGGGAAAGAGGATTGGAATAACGTCCTATTTCATCCGCCGTTGTCTTCCGCCGGGAAAAACTGACGCATTACAATAAATCCGCAATTTTCCTCTAACAAGCCTTGAATAGAACCTTATCTTGCGATATAATATGAATAAGTTCATAACAACCATTGCATTAACCCAAGGATGCGTTAGATGAAAGAAAGTG
>DYRX01000065.1 GCA_020718525.1 Victivallis vadensis | reverse complement strand
CTCGCAAATATTTTTGGCAGGGGCAATACCCATGCGGTCTTGCCCCTGACGGAAATATGAAGCATGCACCCAATGGAACCGCAACCCTTTAGGGATGAAGGTCTTATGAAATCATACTTCGCCCCAAAATCCTCGACATACCGCAGAGGGTATGCCTGTGGTTTTGCAACTCGTCTGAATTTCATAATTTCCTTCATCGGCTTCGGTTTTGACTAATGCCATTGGCTCCTACTCGGACTTTTTTGATGCGTCTGCACTTGGTTCCTGCTGGGGAGGCGGAGATTCGCTTTTCGCCGCAAGAGCCTTGAAATAATCGAGGAAGTCCTTGTCGGAGGAGAGGGCATAGTCGTAGGGGGTTTCTCCATCGTTGTCGGGAAGCTTCAAGTCCGCCCCATTCTTGATTATCGTTTTTGCCGAATCGTAATATTTGTTTTTTATGCACCAGGAAAGCAATGGAATTCCGTTCGGGGCAAAGCAATTCGGAGAAAGTCCCTTTGCAAAAAATGTGTCCAAGACATTGTTTTTATTGACCGAGCACGCGAAAAGAACAGCTGTCGAGGCGGCGCCTTTCGAGTCGCATGGCTTGCATCCTTTCTCTATCAGGAGATCAATGATTTCTGGAAACCCACCCTCGGACGCCAGGCTCAGCGGATCATTCATGTTCACATCCTTTTGATTGACGGACGCACCGCTCTCGATGAGATAGGCCAAGATCTCCTTGTCCCCATTCTGGGCCGCGAAAAATATGGGGGTCCTGCCGTAGAAGGAATCCTCGTTTTCGATGTCCGCTCCGGCGTCAACAAGCAGCTGCACCACTTCTAGATGCTTGTTCTTGACGGCCTCAATCAGGATGCTCGTTCCCGCCTTGTTTTCGAACTCTGGTTCGGCTCCCGCCAAAATGAGCATTTTCGCTATGTCGTAAAATCCATACTTCGAGGCGATGAAGAGCGGCGAGCCCAGATAACTGGCCTCATTCGGATCGGCGCCATTGTCAAGGAGATATTTGACAGTGTCCTTGCGGTTGTGAAGGACGGCGGAAATCAATGCAGTCTCGTCGTCATGCACATTGACGTCCATTCCGCCTTTTAGAAAGATCGCGAGAACATCATTCTTCCCCTCAGCCGAAGCCTTTGAGAAGGCCTTTGTGTTGAACGGGATCCCCTGAGAGCGCAATTGGTTCCGAGCGTTTTCAATTTCGGGATCTGTCGCGCAGGACGAAAGCAGAAGCGCAATCGAAAACGCTCCCGCAGTAAAAGCCGCGAATCTGCAAGTCATTTAATCACCTGTTGAATTTTTTCTTTTGAAACGGAATCTGTCCGGGAACCTGAGCTGGATTGTCAGCAGGACCGGGCTGATCAAAATTTACCTTGTCCTCCTTCATTTCCTGGATCGGAACGTCGCCTTCAACTGCCTCGATATGATCGAGATCCAGGTAAAAACGCGGGAGGGTGGTCAGCTCCGGTTCTATCCTGAACTTCTCCACCTTGCCATATACCTTGACTGCCTTCCCCCTCGGAAGAGTCGGAATCAGAGCGTTTGTCTCATCGTTCTTCTTTGACATGACAGGGACCATCAGGGGGCTGATTGAAAGCAGATAATGCTTCGCCGGCTTGAAACCTGACTTTTCGATGTATGGCGGAAATGTCGTCTTGTAGCCCTGATAGCGGGAGATGTAGAATATTTTTTTGTTTTTAAATTCCTCCGGTGTAGCCTTGAGCCTGGCAAGCTCCACTTCCACGTAGCCTTTGGGATCAAACGCCCAAACTGAAGATGAAACGCAAAGCAATGCAAGAGAAAGAAAAACAGGTCTCATTTCAATTCTCCCTGACTAATGTTTCTATTCATGCAATCCGTCAATATTTGCTTAATCGTGCGCTGTTATAGGCATCGTCGCACGCGCATCTCAAGTCGCTCCGGCCTGCCTGCGCGCTCGTTCAGTAGAGACACGGCTTCCAACGCCGACACAGATTCTTCGAGCAACGAAGAAGGCATTGACAATCCATGCTGACGCGCGGCAAATCAAAGCATCATAAATATTCGACTACGCAAACAGGAGCCTAAGCTAGCTCTCAGGCTCCCAATTTCAAGCTCGGAAAGCAGTCAAATGTTCAGACTGGAACTTCTTCTGCGGAAAGAGCATCCGTCTTCTTTTTTCCGGCTGGCTCGACTGAATCCATGTCTGGCCAGATTTTGGCTCCGGACGCGATGTAGGCTGAAAGTCTTCTCAAATCGTTAAGTATCAAAAACATACACGGAATAAGAAGTAGCGTGAGAAGTGTGGCGAATGCGACGCCGAAGGCTATAGAAACCGCCATTGGAACAAGGTATCTCGCCTGCATGCTCCTCTCCAGTATCATAGGTGCAAGCCCGACGAATGTGGTGAGAGTCGTCAGAAATATTGCGCGGAAGCGGCGTGAGCCCGCCTTGCAAAGGGCGTCGGTCACGCCTTCTCCGGAGGCGATATGCTCGTTCACGCAGTCAATGAGGACAATTGCGTCGTTGACGACAATTCCCGAGAGCGCGACCATGCCGAACATGCTCATCATTGTGATGGTTATGGGAAGTCCCAGCACTATGTGCGCCAGGGAAGCCCCAATTATCCCCATGGGAATTGTTATCATGATCAGGACGGGCTGGACGTAGGATTTGAATACGGCTGAAATAATAAGATAAATTCCAAACATCGCGAACAGGAATCCTAGGAGGAGACCTGAAATGGATTCTCGTCTTTCCTGGGTTTCTCCTTCTGTTGACCATGAGACGCCGCTGAATTTTTTCGACAGATCCGGAAGTGTCCTGCTCTCGAGCTTCGCCATTATTTCTTCGGCATTTGCAAGACGCCTGTTCACATCTGCTGTGACTTTGACCAGCCTTTTGCGCTTTTCGCGGTTGATCCTGCTTTCCCCTTCGACAAGCTTCACATCGGCGACGCTGAGAAGCGGGATCCTCGATCCTTTCAGATTTTTCAGGCGCATCTTTTCAAAATATGATATGGAGTCCCTGCCGTCCTTCTCCGGGAACTTGATCTTGACTTTGACCTCGTCTCTCCCCCTTTGTATCCTGAGGGATTCGGCTCCATAGAAGGCGCTGTTGAGGGAAGTGGCGATGTCGTTGATGCTCAGTCCCATGGCTTCGGCTTCGGGCTTCAGGGATATGCGGAATTCGCGCAGTCCGGGGCGGTAGTCCATCTGGGAGTCGAAAACTCCTTTGAATGCGTCAAGCTCCGCGAGCAGATCCGACGCCGCATCAACAAGAGTCTCCTGATCGTTCCCATAGAGTCTGACTTCGATGGGGTTCCCGCCGGGACCTCTTTGAAAAGTTCCAAAGCTTGTCGCGACAGCTTCCGGAATTTTTCCCAGCCTGTCCTGCCATTTCTGCAGAAGATCCTTGTAGTGGATGTTTCTTATTTCGGATGCGAGCATCTCGATGGAGACTTCCAAGACATTGTTGCCGCCACTGCCTCCGCCAATATTGCCGCCTGTCAGGGTGAATACAGCCTTGGTAAGCGTTTCTCCCTTTGGCACCTTTGTCTCTGACTCGACCTTTTTCCAGGCATCTAGAAGCCTCTCCATGACGCGTGAAGTTTCAGAGGACGGAGTTCCTGGTGAGATCTCGACTTTGGCTCTCAGAAAATCGTTGTCGCTTTCGGGGAAAAATACGAACTTGATAACCCCGCCCTTCACTAGTGCGACAGTGAAAATCACCAGGGAAATCGCGGAGCAGAGAACGAAATAGCGCCAGCGCAGTGTCCGCCTTACAAATGGTCCATATACACGCGAAATGAAGCTCTCCAGCCGCCCTCTTGTGTATTCACGGACATATTCTGCGTACTTCGCAAATCTCCAGCTTCGTCTGCTTGCAGATGCAACTGCCGGCAGGTTTCTGAGGTGGACCGGGAGCATGAAAAGACTTTCAAAAAGCGAAAAGGAGAGCGCCGCAATCACTGGCAGAGGGATGTGTCCGATAAACTTGCCCATGATGCCGGATATGAAAAAAAGAGGAATGAATGCGATGATCGTTGTTACGACCGAGGCGATCACTGGCCAGGAGACATCCGAGACTCCTTCAAATGCGGCATGGCCGGACTCCAAGCCACTGCTCCGCTTGTGATAGATTGATTCACCGACTACAATCGCATCATCAACAATGAGACCGAGAACCATTATTAGTCCGAAGAGGCTGAGCATGTTGAGGGTTTCACCGCACGCATACATGACAGATAGGGCCCCCGCGACAGAAAGAGGTATTCCCATCGTTATCCAGAAGCTGAGCCGGAGATCCAGGAATAGCCATAGGGAAAAGAAAACCAGGATGAGACCGAAGCGGCCGTTTCTTATCAGAAGATCCAGCCTGCTAAGGACAAATTTCGAGCTGTCCTTCCACACGGTCAGGTGCAAAGTTGGCGGAATCTTTTTCTGCTTTTCCTCGACGTACTTCGCAACTGCCGAAGAAATCTTGAGTGCATCCTCCGACTCCGTCTTGAAAACGTCAACCGAAACAGATGGGCTCCCGTTGAAGAACGCCTTGGTTTCGACATCCTCGTCATAAGAATCTCTGATTTCGGATATATCTCCAAGATAAATGACAGTCCCGTCCGCCCGGGTGATAACCGGAATCCTGTCATATTCGTCTGCAAGATATCTCCTGCCGTTGGTCTTGATCCTGAACTCCTCGTTTTTAGTCCTTATCGTGCCGCCATGCAGATTGACGGTGTTGGATGATACCGCTTTGGCGAGATCGGCGAAGGAGAGATTGAATTTTCTAAGCTTTTCCTCTGAGATTTCGATGGCGATTTCGTAGTCCCTAGTTCCGCTTATGCTGACTTGGCTGATTCCCTTTATCGAAAGAAGCTCCTCCTGTATTTCCCGGGCGGTTTCCTTGAGCTGGTATTCTGGCAGATCCCCCCAGACGGCAATGCTGAGCACATCGTTTGTGATCTTCTCCTCGTTGATTATTGGCCGTTCGGCATCTTTGGGGAAAGTGTTGATCGAGTCAACCTTGTTTGTGACTTCATCCTTTACTTCCGACACGTCGGCGTCGTCCTCGCATTCGATCAATGCCCTTCCCATCCCGGTCGAAGCGGTGCTCGTAACCTCCTTCACTCCCTCGATCCCTTCAAGAGCCTCTTCGAGCTTGAGGCAGATTCCCTCCTCGACTTCTTCAGGATCCGCACCCGGATATGCGACGCTCACGGTGATCCGGTCGAGGGAAAAACGAGGCATACGCTCTCTGACCATGATCGTCCAGGATATGTAGCCGGTCGCAAGAATCATGACCATGAGTACGTTGACCAGTACCGGATTGGAAAGGGTGGTCTTTAGAAATGAGCGTATCATTTTGCAGGCCGTTCCGGATTCACTTTAGTTCCGTTCACCATTCCGAACGGGATGCGGTGGGATACAACCATGTCGCCCTCTGAAATACCCTCCGAAACAACGAAGGAGTCCTCTCCGCGGCTGAGAATCCGTATGTCTCTTTCGGCAATCCGGTTCTCCCTGTCCACAACTGCAATCTTTCCGCGGAACTGCATAGCAGTCCTGGGAATTTCGAAGATGCCGCATATTTCCCTCCCAAAAAGCCTGACCCTGCAGAACATTCCGGACGTCAGCGCAAGTTTCCCGCCTTTTCCTGCTTCCGGGGAGACGACGAGAAGAATGGTCCTTGTGTCGGGATCGTACTTTTCAACCCTCTTCGCACGGGCCTGCCACGAATGATGCTCCGGATCGTCAACCCATTCGATTTCAGCCCTGAGATTTTCAATGCCGCTGAACCAGTTTTCGTAGGCCCCTCCTGAGTCCGAGATGCCGAGCAGGATGGCTTCAGCGCCGTCAATCGGAACTTTTATCTCCATCTGGGAATCGTCCGCGATGCTGAGAATCTTCTGTCCTGCCGACAAATACTGTCCAAGTTCCGCGCTTTCAGACTCGATTCTGCCCCTGAACGGACTTTTTATTACACAGCGTTCAAGGGCAAGAAGGGCATCTTTCCTGTTTGATTCGGCGGACTTTTCCTGGGCTCTGAGGGACGCGACTTTGGAAGGATACTGGGCTACCAGACTGCGCAACTGAATCAGCTCGTTTTTGCGGTTCACATATGTCTGCTCACCCTTGTCGAGCTCGAGCTCGGAAATCGCGTTCTTCTCAAAAAGGGATCTGACTCTCTGCAAATTCTTTGCGGAAAGCTCCAGGTCTCTCCCCAGTACTTCGAGCCTCTCCTTGTCGTCCTTTTCCTTTTGCAGTAGTTCTGAAATTGTGGCGCGGATGACTTCGATGCTGGCTTCAGACTGCTCAAAGTCCACTTTATAGTCAGAGGAATCTATTTCAAGAATTGTCTCACCCTTCTCGACAATGACGCCCGGCTTGAAGTCCGGGATGCAAGAGACAATCCTGCCCTTCACTTCGGCATGTATGTCAACGGATTTCACCGGCTCGGCAGTGCCATATGCCAAAACAACCGGAGAGAAGTTCTTCTTCACCGCGTCAATCACCTTGACCGAGCTGGTCTTTTCCTCCACAGGCTTTGTCTTTGGCTCCGGCTTCAAATAAATCAGAAGGAAGAGGAGTGCCACTGAAAATGCGACAATCAATATTCCCCAGAAAAGAGGGCGCTTTCCGGCGCCCGCAGATAGTTCGGCGGCCTGCTCCTTCTCGCTCATACGGAGTGTTCATCCTTTCGTTCATTCATCTCTGCCAGTCCCTGTTTCGCGTAAATCCTGAAGAAGTCAATGGCATATGCGAGCTTAAGCTTTCCGTTCGCCGGCATGCCCGACTCGAAAAGGACATGCCTGCATATTTCGCTGATGCTTCTGTGTCCGTCAGCCCAGCTCTTGAGGAGAAGCTGAAGATTGCTCCATTTTGGCGAGCCGATCCGCTTCAACTGCTCGGCGTCAAAGCATGCGTCCGACGCTGTGCCCCCGATCAAAGTTCTTGGAAAAAGCGAGGATGCGGCGCGGACTTCATCTTCCGTGCCCGAAGGTGTCAGAAAAACCCATTCCTTCACTGAAGAGCGCAGGCCGGACATGATATCGTCAATCTCGGTTCCGAGCTTGATGCGATTCTCGCCGGAAACCATTTTAAGCATTGATTTCAGTTCCATCTCCTTGATTTCGAAATAGATCGAATGGTCTCTAATTTTTCCAGATGCAAGATCCTGCCCGATATCTTTCTGATATTCGCCAAGGAGCCAGAGCATGTCGTCATAGTCTGCCGAAAGCATGAATGAGAGCCATGCCGAAACCGCAAGGAGCGCAGATTCGACAATCTTGCGGTCGGGCTTCCTCAGCGGCCATCTGTCGCCCGAGCTGTGCCAGTCTGGATTGTCCTGGGTGACAAGGAAACCTGGAAGCGCGGCGAGCGCAGGCTCCGCAAGTATGGTGCAGTTGATCTCGAATTCCCTGTCAAAGCGGACTGAGACACCCTTGATTTCGGCTACCCGCGAGAGAAACTTCTTCATCAGGAAAAATGAAAACGACTGCGAAGCCATCAAGCCGGGCTTCAGCACAATCGGGGCATCCGCAATCCCAATCATGTCGAGGCAAATCAAAGACAAAGAACTTTTGAAGTCTCTGAGTCCCAATGACTTGAGAGCCATTGCCGAATAGCATTCCTGTCCATGGAAATGCCGGACGGATCTTTTAAAACCGCCGCGGGACGGATTCGAGTCTCTGAATTCGCAAAGTGCCCTGGTGACAAAGTAGGCGATGGAAACACCTGATGCGTTGTCAATTATGCCCTGTTCGAAGAGATGCCCCGTCAATACAATCTCCTCCTTGTCGCCGCCGGCAATCAATGCGTCAACGGTGGGAAGAGATGCGTCGTAGAACTCGCCTTCAACTGTGATTTTTGCAATTGTCTTCGAGCTGAGAATCTCTTCCGAAAGACGCTTTCCCTCGCGGGGAGAGATCGAGACACCGGGGAAATTGTCCCTGCGTGACGCCAGTGTCGGGAGCCATCCATCGGACTCGGAATCCCAGCAGTTGATCCACTTTACTTTGTCGTCCGGATCAGGCTTCACATCTGTAAAAGCGGAGACCAGTCCCTTTGCGCCAAGCGAAAGAAGCCTGGTCTTGAGCGCGCCGGGTCTGAGCGTTCTGGACAGTACGATTTTCCCGGAGACATCCTTCGTTTCGAAATCTTTGAAGGATTCTATTTCAACTAGTTCTGCGGAGATGCCGTCCGGACCGGTGTAGCCGCTTCCAATCATTGCCGTATTCGGCTCCGCACTGCGGTCGGCTACAAGCCTACTCTTCGGAGAAAGCGTTTCCAGCCTCGCGGATCTGGTCACGAAAGCAAGCGGTGTTGTCCAGGCGCAGATTCTCCCTTTGCCATCTGCCGGAAATCGGAGGACCTCCGAAACGGCACCGAGCTTTTTGAACTTAGCTTCCATGAATGCAGAGGAGCTCTCAAAGGACTCGAAATCCGTCCGGGCTTCGATCCCGGAAAGCTCCTGCATCATCATGAGCGCCTCATCCGTCCGGATGAACGGCTCAAGACTGGATATGAATTTATCTTCCCTGCGCTCTGCCATTGTTCAATATATGAAGGCAAACGCGTGGTCCGCGCCGACTTCGGATGCAATTTCCGCAACGGTTTCGTCCGGCACCAGGGCATTCGTCTTGAAAACGGCGATAGCCCTGCTTCCGTCAGAGCTCTGAGGCGCCCTGACATCAATGATGTTGATGTTCTTTCTGCCAAGAATGCTAGCAATCGCCCCCAGCACTCCAGGCTTGTCGGCATACTCGACGAAGAGGGTGTTTCCCACAGGGTCAAGATACATCTTGTCAAACTTGTTGATTCGTGAAAGCATCAGATTGTTCTCCGCGATAGTGCCGCGGACACTTACCTTGCGGAGAGTCCCCGAGCCCTCGTAGAGGTCTATTGTCATTGAATCGCCATAGTTTTTCCCCTCGTCAACATCTCTGTCCGAAAAGAGAATTCCTCTGCCTTTCAGGAAGGCCTCCGCGTCCGACGCATCCTGATATATGTCGAATTCGGAGGAGATTCCCGCCACGATTGGAGGAAGAAGCCACTTCGAGAATTTTCCGAGCCCGCCGTAGAAGCTGGTTTCGATCTGATGCGGGGCGACATTTCTGCCCAGGTATGATCTTGCGATCTTCGCAAGCATGAATGCAAGCTCCTGATACTTCTCGTTCAGACCGTCCGGAACGCCCTTGTTGACGACATATGTGCTTATTCCCTTTTCAAAGTATGCGATCGTCTGTTCCGCCGCGCGGATCGCCGCAGTCGTGTTCGCCTCGACTGTGCTCGCCCCAAGATGCGGCAACATGATGTCGGCTATGTCCGCGATCGGCTTTGGCCCCGCCTCGTCCTTCGGGTAGACGTCGTTGCAGAAGAATATTTTCTTTTCCTTCTTGATCTGGCGGATGTCCTCCTCGTTGACGATTCCGGCACGGGCGCAGTTGACAAGGGTTGCACCAGGCTTCATAAGCGAGAGGAGCCTCTTGTTGACCATGCCTTTTGTCTCGGGTGTCTGCGGCATGTGAAGGGAGATGTAGTCAGATTTTTCGAAGATGTTTTCGACAGTGCTAAGCTCGACGCCCAGCTTTTCGGCAAGGTCGGCGGAGAGAACCGGGTCGTATGCCAAGACCTTCATTTCGAAGCCCTCAAGCCTCTTCACAAGAAGTTTGCCAATGTATCCCATTCCAAGAACTCCGAGAGTTTTCCCGGTCAGCTCGCTTCCCATGAGCTTGTTCTTCTCCCATTCGCCTTTCCTCGTGGTGACGTCGCCGGGGACGAGATGTCGGCTGACGGCAAGCATCATGGCGACCACCTCCTCTGCGACCGCGTTGGCGTTCGCGCCGGGCGTGTTCATTACGTCAACGTTCTTTTTTCTAGCGTATTTTGTGTCAATTGTATCGTAGCCGGCGCCTGCCCTGACGACGAGCTTCAGCATTGGAAATGCGTCAAGGACGTCGGGTCCTACCTTCTCGCTTCTCACTATCATCACTTCCGTGTCGGGGTTGGCTTTCGCCAGATCGGCAAGGGGGGTCTTCGCGTCTTGGACGACCGAATATCCTTTTGCCTTAAGTGTCTCTGCCGCAACGGATTCCAGCTTTGTCGGGATTAGAACCTTTTTCATTGCTCATCTTTCCTTTCTTGAATTGAGATCCGAATATCTGAAACAGATTCCATTCGCTCCGTGTCTGCAAAGGAATTGCTTCGCTACGGTTGCAAAAAGGAACAACAACATGAAGTCCGCGCGCAATATACAGGCAATATTGAGGAATTAAAGCGTTCCAGCTCCTTTCATGCGCAGATTTTTCCAGGCGTCTCTGCGAATTATAATCGGAGTGTTTGTTTTTCATTTACAAGCATATACATTATTTCAGTTTCATATATTTCAGGTAAATCATTGAAAGATAAGCGGAACCAGAAATTTTGCCAACCCTTTGACAGGTGTGGCAAATCCTGAAGCGTTGTGCAAGGGGAAGGAGATACATGAGCATCGCGGATCGTTCACTATATCTGTCGGAGCTCTGCCAGATTCTCAGGACGAAGTAGTTCAGTGAATGTCCATCTGCCGGGAATATATCCGACCTGGAGCTTGTCAATCTGGCGGATGATAAAGTCGCGATTTGAATTTATTAAAATGAAAAAATATAGAATGGTGGCAAGGGCCGGAATCGAACCGGCGACACAAGGATTTTCAGTCCTCTGCTCTACCTACTGAGCTACCTCGCCAATCTCAAAACGAGCTGGAAAGATAAATCCTGATTGCAGTGAAGTCAAACATTATGCGAGAAAAAAATTGAATTATCGCATATTTCCTTGAATCCCCCTGGCTTTGCTGGAAGAAACAGGGTAGAAATCGGAATCGCAATGGACTTGTCATGCTCTCCTCGCTGTTAGAACCCGTAATGATCTCACGCAAAGGCGCTAAGGCGCAAAGGAAATATAAAAAGATTTTCGGAAAGAGTTTGAGAAAGAACCCCTTTTTCAAAAGGGTTTGTCTCAACCCGAGCGGATGCGAGGAGAAAAAAACTTTGCGCCTTTGCCTGCCTGTCGGCAGACAGGCGTCTTGGCGCGAGGTCAAAAAGAACGACGGAATTCTAAGGCTGATGCACCTTGTCCCTCAAAACCGACTTGCGGCGTTTTTGTCGGGCAGGTGAGCGCAACGTTATACTATCTCTGCACGAGCACCGCGAATGGCGCAATGAGAAGAGGATCGTGCATTGTCGTTGCATGTGGATTAAAATCAGGCTTTGCAAAAATTTGGAGTCCAGTCGGAGGATGAGCCAACCTCCTGAAAATATCCGTCTTCGAAGCCGAGGGATAGAGCGAAGTCCATGATTTTTTCATATTCATTCTGCGAGATCTGACGGTTTAGTTCGGGGTATTCGGAAGCCAGATGCGCCGGATAATACTGCCCCATGAGGCTTATATGACATTGAACACCAATGCTTTGAGCGATCCATTTAAGAATTTCGCCGCAGTCGTTGAGATCGCCGGGCAGAACAAGGATGCGCACAAGAAGACCTCGGACGGCGACTCCGTCTCTGATTTCAAGATGGGAGACCTGTCTGAACATCTCGAGGATGGCAGATTTTGCGAAGGAGCTGTAGCTATGTGCTCTTGAATATCTGAGAGCCGCATCGTCGTTGAAATATCTGAAGTCGGGCAGATATATGTCAACAAGCCCTTCTAGCATCTTGAGCGTTTCCACCTTTTCATAGGCGTTGCTGTTCCAAATGACAGGAATGGAAAGACCTGACTTTCTTGCGATGCGGATGGCTGTCGCTATCCGTCCGCTGAAATGTGTGGGTGTCACAAGATTTATGTTGTGGACACCAGATGCCATGAGTTCCAGAAAAAGTTTCGCGAGCATTTCATCTGAAGTCGTTTTACCGCAAAGAGTTGAGCTGATCCCGTGGTTCTGGCAATAGACGCATCGCATGTTGCATCCCGAGAAGAAGACAGTTCCACTTCCTTTTGTGCCGCTGATCGGAGGCTCCTCCCAGAAGTGCGCCTGGATATGGGCGACGACCGCTCTTTCGGGCATCAGGCAGAAGGCAGTGGTCTCTGCTCTGTCCGTCCGGCAGTTTCTTGGGCAGATTTCGCAAAGATTGCTCATCGGCTTTGCCTGCTGGATAAAAAGCGGATTTGATTCTGCTCAGAATGGAAGCTTGGAGATGAAGACCATGACTCGGTGGTCCCAGGATTCCGGAATCTTCTGAAGTCTCTTCATCTCGGCGGAAATGGCGTCCAGCTCACCCCGATCCAGCCAGATTCCGCCGCATTTGGGGCAGTAGTCCATGACAATGTCGGAGTAGTGTATGAAATTGACTTTCACCATTTTAGATTCAGGGCAAAGGGGACATGCGATGTCCGAGTATCTGTCCTCAGCAAAATGGTCAATGGAGCAGAATTCCAGATCGCCTTCGGCCGGGTGAACTAGCGCATTGAGCTCGCCCTTGTTGAGCCATACGCCGCCGCATTTCTCGCAGAAGTGGACGCTGACCCCGCCGATGTTTTCAAGCCTCATCGCCTGCGACGGGCATCTCGGGCAATAGAGCTTTTCCTGGGTGTCTTTCATCGTTTCAGTCTTTCCATAATGTATGTTCTGACCTGATCCATCGAGACTCTCTCCTGGGACATGGAATCCCTGCTCCTTACAGTCACGGCTCCATCGTTGAGCGTGTCGAAATCAACAGTCGCACAGAACGGAGTGCCGATCTCGTCCTGGCGCCTGTATCTTTTTCCAATGCTACCGGTAAGGTCGTACTCGGAGCGCAGCCAGACTCTGAGATCCCGGTGCAGTTTTTCCGCCGGATCTGCAAGTTTTTTTGTCAATGGCAGGACGGCAATTTGCACGGGGGCAAGCTCTGGAGGCAGTCTCAGCACGATTCTGAGATCCTCTTCAACTCCTTCTTTTTTTGTTTCCGCCATTTCTTCGGCGTATGCATGGCAGAGTAGTGCAAGTATGGTGCGGTCGAGTCCGACTGAAGTCTCAACGACTGTCGGGTGGAATTTCTTTCCGGAGTCCTGGTCGAAATACTCCATGGATTCTCCGGAAAATTCTCCGTGTCTGGACATGTCCCAAGTGCCTCTGTGATGTATTCCTTCGAGTTCCCCCCATCCGAATGGGAATTTGAATTCTATGTCCAGTGCTGCCTTCGCGTAGTGGGCAAGAGTCTCGTGGTCGTGAATCTTTATCTCGTCGCCGGAAAAGCCAAGGCAATTCTTGTAGTAGGCAATCCTTTCACCGCGCCAGTATTCGTACCACTGCATTGAATCCTCTTCCTTGCAGAAGAACTCCATTTCCATCTGGGTGAATTCTCTGGATCTGAACGTGAAATTTCTAGGGTTGATCTCGTTTCTGAAGGCCTTACCTGTCTGGGCTATGCCGAAGGGCAGTTTCTGTCGGGATGAAATTCTGACATTGTCGAAGTCAACAAAGATCGGCTGGCAGGTTTCGGCTCTGAGATATGCAACATGCTCTTCGTCGAAAACCGGGCCGACATATGTTTTCATCATAAGATTGAATTCTCTGGGCGGAGTCAGATCCTTGGAGCCGCATGCCGGACATACGGCAGGATTTTCCATCTGGTCAACACGGTGCCTCGCCTTGCAGTTTCTGCAGTCTGTCATCAGATCTCCGAACTTGTCCAAATGGCCGGAGGCCTTCCAGACTTTTGGATGGGAAATGATTGTCGAGTCAAGTCCGACTACATTGTCGCGCTTTTCGACCATTTCACGCCACCAGAGCTGCTCGACGGCGCGCTTGAGGGCTGTGCCGTAGGGACCATAGTCCCAGAATCCATTGATTCCGCCGTATATTTCGGAGCTTTGAAAGATGAAGCCCCTTCTCTTGCATAAAGAGACGATTTTTTCCATCAAACCCGGATTCGACGCGGTCTTTTCGCTCATTAGATGCCGTCCTTTGTGTTGAAGCATGCCTCTGCGCGGCAGGCTGTGCAATATGGATTTCTGCGCTGGACGCGTAATATAGTCTTCTTGAATCTCCACCGCAATAGGGTGTGCGTAAAAAAACAAAGGAGACTGGGACTTCAATGCGCAATGTCTCAGTATCCGCACAAGCGTGCTGGTCTATCGTTGCATAAAAAGCAAAAACAGCTTCGACACAACTCTGAAAATGGATATTTTTCTGGAAAACCATCTTGTTTTTCCGCTTTGCTCTTGTAAAGATTGATTCAGTTGGCGGGGGTCAGGTACAATCTGAATAACTTGGAGACCTGAGTATGTTTGTATCAAGATATTTGCTTTCTTGTGCTCTGGCAATTCTTCTATCCCAAGCTTTGATAGCTGAGCCTGCGACATGCGTGCCTATGAGTATGGGGGAAAAATGGGAAAAGCGCTTCATTGCATTGCGCGACAGAAACAAAGAGAAATCTCCAGACATCCTCATTTTCGGGGAAGCCCTCTTTGAAAAATGGAATTTCAGACCTGAATTCTCTCCGATTTTCAAGGAGATGTTTGGAAACAGAAAATTCGTGAATTTCTGCAGTGGAGGCGAGCATCCTCAAACACTGCTTTGGAAGCTGTCAAACGGAAATGCGCTTCAAGGCCTAAATCCAAAACTGATCGTTCTGAACATCGGCGGGGACAACAACCGTGATTCTGCTCCTAACACACTCGAAGCAATCAAAAAGCTTATTTCCGTGATCAAGCTTCAGTCAGCAGGCGCAAAGCTTCTTCTCATTCCTCCGATGAGAAGAGGAAAGGAGGGAGGAGACTACTGGCGGCGCAGTGAAGAGGTCGCAAGGGGGACGCAAGAGCTTGCAGACGGCAAGATGATATTTTTCCTCGATCTGGAAATAAACCTTGCCGACAAGGGCGGAAAAAGACGCCCCGAACTATTCGAAAAGAACAGCTTTTCCTTCAACAAGGCCGGATACAAGGAAGCCGGAAATCTTCTGAAAGGAACCTTCTGCGATATACTTGGAAATTGAGGAGGGAATCAAGTTCAGAATTACTGACTCGTGGAAATTGCTGTTGTCGGGATTTATCTGCCTGTGCGGGCACGCAGACAGGTCGGTATCGGGGTCGGAATCGGGATCGAATCTTATTCCCATGCATCGATTCCGATTCCGATAGCGACGCCGACCCCGATTGAAACAAATCCAACATATGTATTTTCCATAAGATTATAATTTTCCCTATACGGCTCAAGAAATCTGAATTTCAGACATCTGAATCCGCGACATCGTTAAAAATTGCAAAATTTAAGCGTATCTT
>DYRX01000372.1 GCA_020718525.1 Victivallis vadensis | reverse complement strand
AAAACGAGGGATTTTTATCTGCGATTGTTTTCAGCACCGGTAACGAGTGCTGATGGCTATAGGAGACCTGGAAAGTAGCATCCTCTTTCCACGTGCATATCAGGATGGTGCCGACGATTCCCGGGATCTGGCAGGGGAAAAGCAAGGTGGAATTATAATCGGGATGGAACTTCTGCCTCTGCAGGAGTAGAAGTCGGCGATGGGAAAATTTCCAGGATTTCCTGGGAACTGAATCTCGCCCATGACACTCTGCCTCATCTGGTGCAGACCTATCAAGCAAACATATTCCGGGTACCCGGAGTATTAATCAGTCAGATCTTCCTCCAGGAACGGGACGTAAGACCAGCTTCAACCCAAACCTCGGACCAATGTCCGGCAAATCAAACAATCCCCAGAGCCGAAGACAAGTTGCGACGATAGGCAGAACTGGCTGGAAGTTGGGTGCATTTCCCAAAAGTTGAACATTATCTCACACGAAGACACAAAGCACACGAAGTAAAGAAAAATGTTGTCCGCCTTTGTGAGAGAATATTTCATGTGATTTACCCTTAACTAATTGGAATTACGCACCTGGAAGTTCGAGTCAATCTGAAAAATCGTTTGACTTTTTATTCTTGGAGTTTATACTATCATAGCGTTAGTGGATATTTCCATTTAAGTGTTATTGAATACGGCACAGTTCACTTTATAACAACAGGAGAAAACATGGATATGTGTAAAATTGCATCAGCAAGGAACCTGCTTCCTGTTTTACTGTTCTTATTATCCCTGAGTTATGGAAGCGGCTATGCTGCTAGCCCCCCTCTTCTGAAGAGATTGGAGAAGGTGGAGGGGCTAATGGTTCCGGCGGATCAGATCATCAAGTTGTCAGACAAGGCAGTTCATGACGGTGCTGATCTGATAATGAATCTGAAGGTGGACTATATAGCTTCTCCCACAGCGAAAGGCGAAGGATCTCCATTCCATCTCATTCTCTCCATACGTCAAAGCGATGGTGGCAAGATTTTTACCGATGGAGAGGGAGAACTATGCCTGATTGACAAGGACGGCAAAATAGTACTTCAAGGAAAGGAGCCTCTTGTAAAATTTTGCCCTACTTGAGGCGGCCGAGGGGGGTACTTCGGTGAAGTGCCAAGTGGAGACTACCTGCTGGTAATGGTGGCTTGGGTCGGTGGCGAGCCATTGATGTGTGAAATTATTGAAATCCAGGTTCCTGTTCCTCTAAAGGAGCGCATCAAGACAATAAAAGCTGTGCCATTGCCGCAACAGGATATAGAGGAACTGGCCGAAGAAGGTGATTTTGGAAAGCGAAAACTACGATTCCTATGTTCTATGTCCTATCCTACAATTAACAACAAAGGCAAGACAAAGACCAAAGGCGATTACTTCCTCCAAACTTCTCTGATGGAGGTTGATGGCCGCTCTTTAAAACAGTACCAGCCTGAAAAGGGGACAAATCTGAATGTGTTCATCATAGACATGACGGGCAAAGTAGTGTTTAAGAAAAAGGATAAGTGGGATGCAAATATGCCCCAGATACATGGAGATCTTCCTTATGGCTGCTACTTGGTCATTGCATGGGCGGAGTTCAAAGGTCAGATCCTCGGAAAATGCTTCTACAGCAGTTTGAACAAGACTGCGAGGATTTCTGATTCTCATACCCGCAAAAAATAACACGGCTTGATTGGAAAAATAAGAGAGCATCTCATAATAGCCACAAAGAACTGCCATTTTTGTCTCTGCCTACCATAGTTCATATAACTTGCCACTCAAAGGTAATTCCCAGGATTTTTTTGGGAACTGAATCTCGCCCATGACAACCTAGATGCCTGGGCAATCGAAGGTGATCAGGAAGGGAATGGGCAGAATACTTCAAATGGAGGCAAGAGCTGGACTCCCCAGACAATTCCAGTGGCACCCCATATGTGGGGGATATCCTTCGTTAGGAAACAAAAATAACCTGAATTGCATACCCTTACAATTGTCATCGTTGGATAAGTTTAACAGCTGAAGGCGATCTATGGCCTACCCGGAGACCACTTCTCTCCCGAGAGCCGGCTACCGGTACAGGATGACCTTTTCGGGGAGAAACGTTCTCGCGGCTCAAGCATGTCCGAGGTTATGGACTCCATAAACAGGAAACTCGGGGGCGGCACTGTCTTCTATGCGGCAGAAGGCGTAGCAAAGTCTTGGGCGATGTAGCGCAGGAAATGCTCGCCGCACTACACGGCAGGCGGGGACGACCTCCTCAGGGTGCGCCGGATAAAAAGACCTACCAGCTTCTCCTTGTATTGCCTGCCGTTCTTCTTTATCCTGTTCTCCCTCTTCATGGCCGCGGACATGCCGCCCATCTCCCTCGTGTAGACCAGCTCCACCGGACAGCGCATCCTGGTGTACTTTGCGCCCCTGCCGGCATTGTGCATCTCCACTCTCCTCGCCACATCGTTCGAGATGCCCGTATAGAGCGAGCCATCGGCGCAGCGCACCATGTAGACGGACCAGCGTTTTTTAGTGGGCTTCAGGGGGCTTCTCCGTGTTCGCAATATTCCCGGTAATAGCGATGCCTACTCTCCTGTCCGGTCGCTGATGTCCCTGCTCAATGCCGAAGAACGCCGTGTCGGATGATTCATGGAATCCGGCACAGGAGCCCTGGCGCCAGGACAATCAGTAATCTGCCGCAGTCCTACTGCTCCAGCAGTTCCCTCACCCTGGTCCTGCTGAGGCCCCTGATTTCTATGAGTTTGATCCTGTGGGCGCCCTGGGGTGCGGTTTTGCCGGATTCCCAGTCGTATACGGTATGCCTGTCGGCTTCCACAAGCTCGGCGAGCTGGCGGCCGCTGATGCCCAGCCGGGCGCGCATGGCCTTTATATGGGAGGGCGAAATCCTCGACTTTTCAAGCAGCTCGGGAGGAGGTGGCGCAGATATCTTTTCCCCTTTTGCGGCGTTGCCGGAGAGTCTTGCCAGCTCATCCCGCAGTTCGGCAATCATCTTTTTCTGCCGCCGCCATGATTCGCTCAGTTCGAAGATCCTTTTGCCCAGCGGCCTGACCTTCGCGTTCACTTCCTGCTTCGCCAGCCTGACGATCATTCCCCTCATCGCAGTCTTGATGTCCGCCATGTCGCTACTCCCCGTTTAATATTCCTTCAGGCACGCCTGCCCCATGCGACGAAGATAATGCCGGGAGGGCGGAAGTCAAGCGGCGGGACTGCAGAGGGGATGGGACAGGGCGATCTTCCGGAGCTGCAGTACAGGCGCATCCGTGGCACCGACAACTTCTGGGCAGGATTGTCCAGAAGTTCAGGGAATGCCCGAAAAAGAGGGAGTCTTCGCCAGTCTTTAAGGGGGACTTCAGCACCGGTGCGGCG
>DYRX01000064.1 GCA_020718525.1 Victivallis vadensis | reverse complement strand
TAAATTATTCAAGTGTATTACGATTAGTATTTAAGGGACATGACACTAGCGCCTCAGAACGCCTTCCTTTTCTTCCAGGTCAATGGTTTGAGAGAATAGATTCCCCCAGTGGTATAGGAAAAACATTTTCTCCTTCGGAAGAATATTCTCCGATTTTCCGACAAGAGGGCGCAGGGCCGTCATCATCTGCAAGGATGTGATTGCGAAAATCACGATCCAGAAAATCGGATAGCTCATATTTTTGCATTTGAATGCCTCCGCCGCCCTCAGTATTACGCGCATCCCAAATACTGTGCTGACAAGCCAGAATGCAATATGGAAAAAACCAATGAAGAATACCGTGGCGGTCGACTGGGAAAAGACCCAGGCGACTGGGGCGAATCCGACCAGAAGAATTGAAAAGACCGAAACGCTTGAAAGGAGAAGTAGAAAAGCTGTCCAAGGCTTCATATCCACTCCGCCGAGGCAATTGAAAATATAGAAACTGGGGAAGCAGAAAAGGATGGTCAGCGCCATTCCTGCCACTATCTTGAGCGGCGACATGTACCATTGCATCCCTCCGGAAAAACTTCCCACGATCAGGCCGTACGCAATGAGGCACGTGATATTGATGATCAGCATGCATGCAAATATGCCTTTTCCAGAAGGATTCTGCATGGCCTCAAGCACCTTCAGGGGATTCTTCAGAAGATTTTCCGCGATCCATGAAAGCTTGCCATAATCTGTCTCATCTTTTGCCAGCCGTGGAATTGGCGGCGCCTCGACGCCCTGATTTGATTTTTCCTCGTTCATCTCCGTCTCCTTTGTCTCTGTTTCAGAACAATGATTTCATCGAATGAAAGACCGCTTCGAAAAAGCTACCCGACATCGCATTTTCCCTCATGAATTCAACCTCGCCCGTAGGTGCGCCGATAAAAGGACGCATGATCCATGACAATTGCGAACCCAGAAGCAAGTTCACTGCAAGCCAGGAAAATATTATTTGCCTGGACTGCCTGCAAGACTTTGTCAGGTGCAGTACAAGCCTGTACAAATGCAGATTTGAAACTGTGCCTGCAAAAGCGATTGCCATCACATTCAAAACAATGAGCGCATTGTGGGAAAGCGATTCTCCTGCACTTGAAACTGACGGGCAGTTCAATACTGCAAAGAGGACAAGCGGGCTTATGGACGCCAAAATTATTGATGCGACAGTGAAAGACATCATTACTGCGGAAAAAGATTCTTTCAGGGACATCTTGGAGCCGAAGACCTGGGCAAGCATCCCGTTTATCATTGCATTTCCGATCCCTGTCAGGATAATTAGAACAGGGATTTTGATCGCGACATAAAATCCCTGCGTCGGTGCACGCCATATTCCCACGCTGAATCCGTAGCACGCTCCGCAGAAGGCGCTGATTGCAACGCAAGGCAGGAGTGCTTTCCGGAGAGGCAAGGAGATCATTTCGGCAAGAGTCTCCGGAAAACCTGCACATAGCTTGGCGATGAGATTTGTTGCAGGTGGCAAACTCATTTGGCGCGATTCCTTTTTCAGCGTTTGGACAAAGCGCAATGGGCTCTCTACTGTTTGAAAGTCGGCATCCCGTCTTCGTTCTCGATGAAATCCAAATCCTTCACGGCTTTTTTTCCGCCTGCGACGATGACAGTTCCCTCCTTGGGGTCGAGGACGAGCGTGGGTGTCGAGCTAGTCTTTAGAAAGGCTTCCCTGTCGTCAACTTCGCAGTTGATGTCATAGCAGAAATAGGCGAATAGGGCAGGACTCACAGGAACCAGAATGTGGAGTCTGCTAAGACCGTCAATTTCGCATTCCGGACCTTTTCCACCGATGTCCTTCCCGATCCTGGCGACGCCATAGATTTTGTCGCTGTCTTCTATCTGCAGAGCGTAGATATTACCGTTTCCGTCGTAGAAAGAAAGTATCTTGACGCTTCGCTCGGGGAGCCTTGGCTCGCCTTCTTTGGAGTAAAAATCAGGGACGCCGACAGTTTTTTCCCATACGACTTTTCCAGAGACGACATTGAAAGAGACCTGATTGGACTCGTATGAGGACGGCAAGGACCTGTGCTTTATAGTCGCGCGCACGTTGTAGACGCCAAGATCACTCATGTGGTAGAGTCTATGTATGGGGACAATCACCTGTTCGGCGCCTCCGGACGGCAGTATCACGCCAAGTAGTGGGTTATAAGTTTTTTTCCTCTGCTCCGCGATATTCTTTTTTGGATTTTCGACATGGAAGCTGATAGAGCCCTGCATATCGTCGGTCTCGCCAAATACGAGAGTTTTTCCGCTGTAGTTTCTCATTTGCACTTTGATGAAAATAGGCTCGTACTGGAGATATATTTTTCTGTCGGAGGAGAGCTGGATTCCGATCTGGGAAAAAGATTCCAATGAGGCAAAAAGCAGTATGCTAAAAAAAGCGACAAGTCTGAGCTGAACCTTCATGCGGCGGTCTCCATTCCATTTCCGGCTTCTATGCCGATTGTTTTGACTCCTCGAACGAAGGGCGTCGCCCTGCCGTCAGAACTGCACTGCCTCAATGCGGAGCATTCTTTCTTAGAATTTTCTCTGCCAGACGCTCTGCAACCTCCTCTGGGCGTATTGCCTTGTGGCAGTCGTACGTCTCTCTAGGACAATAGTGCGACAAGCAGACTATGCAATCCAGATGGGGCTGTAAAACGTCATGAATCTTGCCGTAGGGGGCGGTTTTCTCAGGATCGCTGGGTCCAAAGAGGGCTACGGTCGGGATTTCCAGTTCGGATGCTATGTGTATTGGACCGCTGTCGTTGGCAAGCAAAGCACCGGCGCCTCTTATGATTTCGAAGAGTTCGCCGATTCCAGTTTTTCCGGAGAGGTCAATCAGACGTTCTGATTTGAACTGCGACGAGATGATCCTGGAATACTTTGCATCGGCGGCTGATGCGAGAATCAGGAAATGATGCTTCGGGCAGATAGGAGCGAGCTTTTCGAGAACGGATGCGAAAAACTCTGGCGGCCACTGCTTGCTGAACCATCTCGCTCCGGGGGCGATGCAAAGGTATGGTGCCGATTCAGGAAGCCCCGCCTCCTTCAATATTATCTTCGCCCTTGATGAATGCAAGTCATTTACCGGGGCGGGCCTATGCGGAAATTTTGCGGAAATCTGAAAGAGGCTGGACACAAGCCTTATATTTTTTTCGACTGCGTGAGAAGTTCCGATTTCCATCCCTATGCGCCTGTTGTAGAAAAGCGCAGCGGCTTTTTCGCGCGGATTAGCGAATCCCGCAATTATAGGCGCTCGCGAGAGCCTCGAGAAGAATGCGCTCCTGATCAGGCCTTGAAAATCAATCACGGCGTCATATTCGGATTTTCTCAATTCCTTGAGAAGCCTGAAAAATGATGAAGGAAAAGACTTCATGCTTCCCAGTTCTTTTCTGGGGAAGAGTATTTTCCTGGAAATCCCCGGGCAATAGTCTAGAGCTTCGGCGAAGGATGGATGGACAAGCCAGTCCATCTCCGCACCTAACTCGTTTTTCAGAACTTCAACGGCCGGGAACGTGTGGATGACATCGCCAAGACTGCTGATCTTCACGACGAGAATTTTTTTCGGGCGTCCGCTGGACATCTATATACTCCTTTAGGCTAAATGAGTATAATTGCTTCAGCCTGATGATGTTGCGCTCAGGTGCCGACGGACAATCTGAGGGCGAGGCGCTCCGGCAGACCTGCGTCGCGTATCGCCTTCTGCGCAGTGCTGACATCATATTCCAGATGATATCTTGTGACGGTTGACTTTTCCGAGTCATAGATTGCGAAAGACGCGCGGGGATCTCTGTTCCTCGGCTGGCCGACACTGCCGATGTTGATAAGATATTTGGAGCCCTTCTCCAAAATTATGACTGGATCCGGATCCAAATTGTCGCCAGGCTTGGACTTTTCGACTGAAGCCTTCAGTCCTTTCCATTCGGCGATTTCCTCCACAGGGATTGCGCCCGGCGAGGAGCTGAAGGGCTGTCTTTTGAATGCTATCGGAACATGGGAGTGCCCACAGAAGCAGAGCTGAGTGAACTGGTAGGTGAAGTTATCCTTCGCCTGGTAGATGTCGAAGATGTAGCCCCAGGATTCCGGCGAGTCAAGCGTAGCATGGACTATGGTCATGTTGGCTCCACGAACCGTCTGCTTAAGGTTGAGGCTTTTCAGCCAGTTTCTCTGATCTTCGGACAATTGGTTCTTCGTCCAGAGAACGGCCGCCTTCGCATGTGGATTGAAGCCCGCCATGGTGTCGTCGTCATTCGAGGCATATTCGTCGTGATTCCCTTTTACGACTGCCATGAGGTTGAGACCGCGCACCATGTCCAGGCATTCGGAAGGGTTGGCGTTGTATCCGATGATGTCCCCGACGCATACATAGCCTTCAACGTTCTCCTGCCGGCATTTTTCAAGCACGACCGTGAGAGCCTGAAGATTTGCATGTATGTCGCTTATTATGGCGTACTTCATTATTTCACCTTTATTAGAGACTGTACCGGATACCCCTTTATTTTATCTCTTCCATTGAGAAAGCAAAGCTCTACAAGAAAATTAATTCCAATAATTGAGGCGCCAAGCTTTTCTACGAGCTTAATGGATGCGGCTGAGGTTCCTCCTGTGGCGAGGAGGTCGTCTATCAGTGCGACCTTGTCCCCCTTTTTAAGGGCGTCTGCGTGGATTTCTATCGCCGCGCTCCCATATTCGAGGTCATAGCGCTCCTCGATTGTCTTGTATGGAAGCTTGCCTTTTTTTCTGACAGGCACAATTCCACAGCCGAGCTTGTATGCGAGGGCCGATCCAAAGATGAAGCCTCTGGATTCAATGGCGACGATGTAGTCCGGGCGCTTTTCCGAATAGGCGTCGGCGAAATGCCCGATCGCTTCAGCAAAGAGGGGAGCTGAATGAAGGACCGGCGTTATGTCCTTGAATATGATCCCCTCTTTGGGAAAATCCTTGATGTCCCTGATCGCCGATTCCAAATCCATAAGACTCATTTTTGTTCTCCTTAAATCGTTTGTTCTATTCTTTTTAGATCAAATTGTTGCCGGAATTTTGTTTTGAAGCTTGCATGCCTTGACCGTGTTTTTCATCAGCATGGCGATTGTCATCGGTCCTATTCCACCAGGAACCGGCGTGATGAAAGAAGCCTTTTTCGAGACTTCGCCAAAAGCCACATCTCCAAGGAGGCAGAAGCCTTTCGGTGAACTTTTGTCTTCGACTCTGTTTATCCCGACGTCAATGACAACGGCACCATCCTTGACCATGTCTCCGCGGACAAATTCAGCTTTTCCAATTGCTGCGATGAGGATGTCAGCCCTTTTTGTGTGCGAAGCTATGTCTGGAGTTCTCGAATGGCAGACGGTGACCGTGGCATTTGCATAGGGGACCTTGCGGACGAGCAGTGCCATCAGAGGCTTTCCCACGATGTTCGAGCGTCCTATTATTACGCAGTGCGCTCCCTCTGTCTTGATTCCAGACTCGAGGAGAAGCTCCACAATTCCGGCCGGAGTGCATGGAGCAAGGGCGTCCTCGTCGCCGATGAGAAGCTTGCCGACATTTACCGGGTGGAAGCAATCAACGTCCTTTTCGTGGCTGATCGCGTTGATTACGGCAGCTTCGTCAATCTGCGGAGGCGGCGGGGACTGAACCAGAATGCCGTTTATCGAAGGGTTGCAATTGAGCTTGTCTATTGTTGAAAGGAGCTCAGCCTGACTCGTATTTTCCGGCAGTTCAATCTTCTCAGAATAAATCCCAAGCTCGGCGCATTTTTTCGCCTTCATCCCAACGTAAACCGCCGACGCGGGATCTTTCCCGACCAGGATGACTGCCAGCCCTGGTCTGAGATTGTGGCGTGCGAGCAGCGCTTTCAGCTCTAACGCTGTTTTCGCGTTGATCCGCTCGGCTATAGCTTTTCCGTCAATGACTGTCGCACTCATGTTTTCTCCTGTCCCGCCAATTTTTCGACGAGCTCTCTGTGCAGAGAAATGACCGCTTTCGCGTAGTCGGAACGCTCCACGATGAACTGCATGTTGACCTGCCGCATGGACTGATCAAGCGCGAGAACATTGATCTTGTTGTCAGCCAAAGCCTTCGCGGCGCTGTAGAGGAAGCCCGGACTTTTCATGTTGCTTCCGATAACGGAGACAATCGCTGTCTCTCTTGTCGTCACCTGGGCATCTGGAAAAGTCCTCTTTATCGAGGACACCAAGTCTCCTGTTGTCCTGTTTTTTTCAGAGACGTAGTGAGTAATTGTGTTCGCATTGGTGTTCTTGGCGATGTAGCTGATTCCGGCGTCGGCAAAATGCTTGAGAAGCCTGTAGTCGTAGCCGGATTCTCCCACCATGTCCGAATCGAAGACCTCTATGGCGACGATGTCGGTTCTTCCGCAGACCATTTCAACCCTCGGTTCGGGAGAGACGTAGCCATGGCCGATGAGAGTTCCCGGATCTTCGGGCTCGAAAGTGTTCTTGACGCGGATTGGGATGTTCGCGGACTCCATTTCCTTCGATGCCTTCGGGTGTATAGCTTCCATTCCCATGTCTGAAAGCTGATCTGCTATGTCGAAATTGGTTCTGCCTATCGTCTGAACCTTGTCAACTCCGATAAGCTTCGGATCGCCGGTGCTCAGATGGAATTCCTTGTGGATTATCCCCTCGGAAGCCTTTGTTATGACGGCGGTTTTGCTGAATGTTATTTCGCTGTAGCCTCTGTCGAAGCGGGTCATTATTCCCTCGTCGCACTTCGTGTAGCCGGTCGCGATAGCCAGCTCCCTGTCGTAGTCCAGCTCCTGGAAGCCTCTCCTTATCGCCTCATCGAAGGGGACTTGCTCAGACTCTTTCCATCCGGTGAGATCAATATAGACGGCGTTGACCGCGTTTGCCTGGAGGATCAGGACCGAATTGTAGGCGCTGTGCGCCTCACCTACGGCGCTCAGAAGTTCTCTAGTGGCGGGCAGATAGTCCGTAGGCTTGAAATGTCCGAAGGATCTTATTTTTATGAGATCGTTCAGGCAGGATTTGATTCCGTCCATGCGCTCGTTCACGAATGCGTTCGCCTTTTCGAGGTCAAGTCCTGCCGACTCGAAACCAGAGTTGATTTCGATCATTGTCTTGCGCACGTGCTCGAGGCTTTGCTTCCAGCCCTTGTCTCCGACTGCGAATTTCGCATATACGCCTGGAGCTCCGCTCTTTTTGTGCTCCAGAAGCATGTCTGTAATTCCAGAGTATGCAGAAACGATGAAAATGCGGTTGTACAGCTCGCTTCCTTTTCTGCTCCCGATGATGATGTTTCTCATCACGTCCTGAAACTGGGACATCGAGGTCCCGCCGATCTTCTCAACAGTATGCTTTCCCTGCGGCATTCTGCCTCCTTAGATGTCTTCTATTCTTATTAAAACAAGCTTGTCCTTGACGCAGTCGAGCGTCTCCAGCTCCAGAACCGCGCTCATGACATCCTTTTCCTTGGCAATATGGGTGATCACTACAAGATTTACATTTTCAGCGGACTGCTTCTCCCTCTGTATCATGCTGGAGAGGCTGATTCCGCGGCCTGCGAGTATTTCGGCGATCTTCGCAATCACGCCTGGTCTGTCGAGCACCTGCAGACGCAGATAATAGCGGGTGGCAATGTCCTGGATCGGTGTAAGATTCCTGTACTGCTTTCCAATTTTGAAGGCTGGAACGCGCCGATGCGAGCCGAATTTCAGGTTGAGCATGACGTCCACGATATCGGCGACAACGGAGCTCGCTGTCGCGTCTCTCCCGGCGCCGCGGCCGTAATATAGTGTTTCGCCGACTGGCGAGCCCTTCACCATGACGGCGTTGAATACGCCGGAAACATTTGCCAGCATGCTGTCCGAGCTTATCAGAGTCGGATGCACCCTTATCTGGACATCGTCGCTTTCCTGCTTGATCACTGCGAGAAGCTTGATTGTGTACCCGAGTTCGGAGGAATATTTGAAATCTTCATTTTTAATTCCTCTGATTCCTTCGACATGTATCGGCTTCATCCCGAACCACTCGCCGTATGCCAGGGATGAAAGAATCGCCGCCTTGTGCGCAGTGTCAATGCCGTCAATGTCCAGCGAGGGATTCGCCTCAGCATAGCCAAGCCGTTTCGCTTCGGAAAGCGCGGTGTCGAAATCCAGGAGGTCGGTGCTCATTCTGCTGAGTATGTAGTTGCATGTGCCGTTCATGATCCCGAGAATCTTCTCTATCCTGTTTCCGACAAGCCCCTCCCTCAGAACTTTTATGATCGGAATGCCCCCTGCCACGCTTGCTTCATAGTAGATGTCGGCCTTGGATTTTTCAGCGGCATAGAATATTTCCTCTCCGTGTTCCGCAAGAAGCGCCTTGTTGGCAGTCACCACAGGCTTCCCTGCCTTGAGCGCGGCAAGAATGAAATCCTTGGCGCATCCGGTTCCTCCGACAAGCTCGACGACAAGATCCGACTCGGAAATCAGGGAATGCGCATCCTGGGTGAGAATCGAGTCCGGGACTTTTATATTCCTTGGAGTTGCGATGTCTATGTCTGCAATGCGGAAAAGCACAGGCTTGAGCCCGGTGCGTCTGGCTATGACTTCCGCGTTTTCAAGAAGGCACGAAGCGACTCCGGCGCCTACCGTGCCAAAGCCTATTATTCCAATCTTGACTTCTTTAAGCACTTCAACTCCATCTGAAAATTTTCACATACAATTAACTTGAATCACATCTTTGTTAAAATAAGGAACCCGAGGCATGGAATATAGCGCGTTGCCGTTTTCATTCCAGAATATAAAGAGACAAATGCGGAACTTTTTCACTTTGCTTTCTTTGCCCTCGACCTTTCCTGCATATAGGCGTTGTAGCGAAGGATGATTTCCCTGACGTATGCAACGGTTTCGGAGGCGCGGCAGTATCCGTGCTTCGCCTTTTGAAAATGCTGGGGCTTTTCAAGCATCAGAAGCGACTTCTCCACATTCGAGAACCATCTGTCCGGATCCAATCCGCTATCGCCCGCAATCTTTCTCGCGTCGAGAAGATGCCCGAAGCCGCAGTTGTAGCTTGCGAGCATGAAGCAGACAATGTCCTCCTCCATCAGATCGAAGCGCTTCATTTTGCCCTTCAGAACCGAGAGATATTTTACGCCTGCATGGATGTTCTCCTCGTGCGAATCCGGATTTTTAAAGCCCATTTCAGCTGCAGTTTTCGGCAGAATCTGCATCAGCCCCTTCGCACCGGACTGCGAGCTCGCCTTTGGATCGAATCGGCTCTCCTGATAGATCAACGCCATTACGAGCACCGGGTCCACTCCGTATTTAAGCCCCATCCTTTCTATTGTCCCATCGAATTTTGATATGACGCATTTTTCCGATATTTCCGGCTTTGGAACTTCTTTCAGACGCTCCGCGCTTCCATAATATTTTTTGTAGAGGCAGTTGAAAAAGATCCCCTTGTATTCGGACTTGAAATATTCGTCAACAGCCCTTTTGAGCGCAGTGTCTTCGCTCCGCACCCACCAATACTGCCTCTCCGGCGGCTCGAAGGCATAGAGATCTGCGATGTCCGCCCGTCTAAGCTTCTCCAGCTTGAAAATATGTTCGTCGGAGACTGTAAGATCGTATTCGCCGTCCGCGACCTTTTCTATTATCTCAAAGGTCTCAAGCTCCTCCGGCGCAGGAATCAGCTCAAATCCGTGTCCAGCCTTCTTAAGCTTTTCCAGCTTTTCCCAATAGCCGCTTTTTCTGCGCACGTGGACTTTTCTGCCGGCAATCTCCGTGAGATCCTTCACGCATTTTTCCCCGGATCTTCCCACAAGTCTGTCCCTTGTTGCAAGATAAGGCTCGCATTCTGATATCTCCTTTGTCGCGTCGCGCTCCGGACTGCGTCCCATGGACGCGGCGATGATGTCCCCCTTTCCCTGGATCAGCCAGGGAATCATGTCCGACCACTTTGGCGGAACTACCATGACCAGGCTCAATTTGTGCCTTTTCGCGAACTCCTTCGCCAGCTCATATTCAAAGCCGCAGAGATGCCCCTTGTGCACATAGTAACAGTGTGGATTGTTGCGCGTCAGAACACGGAGCACCTTCCGCTCGATTATTGTGGGCAGATCACCCTTCGATATCTTTTTGCCATACTGCCCCGAATAATCCCGGATGAGCTTGTTCGCCACCATCAGAAGGGCTGGGGAGTCCTTTCTAAGCCCCCATGCGCAGTAAAGCTTTTCCGGAAAAGTATGGACGATCTTTATATCGTTGGAATAGTCGAGATAGGCATCAGTGTAGTTCGAATCCGTTATCGCCAGCTCTATCTTTCCAGAACCTACATGATGCATCAGCGATTCGGTGTCAAGCCCAAGCTCCGCAGGCCGAATCTGCAGGGAAGGAATTTCTTTGCGAAGCCCTTCCAGACTCTTGAGATAGGCCGTCCCCGCCTCATAGAATACGGTCCTGCCAGGCAGGTCTTTAAGGGAATTCACTTTCGAATTGCCTATGGCGGCTATTATCTGATCGTGAATCTCGCAGAGACTGTCCGTGTATGCTATCAGCTTTTTTCTCTCCTCGTTGACTCCCAGGTTGTCAGCGATTATGTCCCCGCGCCCCTCGATGAGCGCCGGTATCATCTCCTCGAAATTTTCAAGATATACAAACTCGAACTCGACACCGATGCGTGCGGCTAATTCGATTAGGATGACCCTGTCGTAGTCGCGTGGCGAGACCCTTTTTGGAAGACCGTCAAGCTCTGGACTGGCGGTCATGAGAATCCGGAGAGAGCCTCTTTTTCTGATTTCGCCCAGATCTCCCTTTTGAGCAAAGACAGTCTGGACGGAAAAGAGAAAACAAAACATGAATAATAATGGCAGATTTCCGAAAAAGTGCCTAGGCCTCGGGAAATATCCGAATCTGTTTCGTGGAGAGGCACTGGGCTCTGAACTCAGGTGTTTTTTTATACCGATCATCATCTGCTCCGTCGGATTTTCCTGAATCTCAAAGACTGGCCTTCGCCGCAAGCCATATCCCCCTCAGCTCCTTGAAGCGAGAGCTAATATCTTCGGCTTCAGTGATTTCCGTAACCATCGCTATCGTCTTTGCACCAGCGGAAAGCAGTTCCGGAATATGCCTCCCCTTGATCCCGCCCATGACAGTATGATGAATATTCAGCTTCGGAGCAATCTGCGAGATCGCTCCAAGTCCGAGAGGCTTCATCCCAAGCGTCTTTGTAGCCGTGGGATATATCGGACCGATGTTGATGTATCCTGCCCCAAGCGTCTGCGCCTCCATCGCCTCCTCGAAAGAATGAGTGGAAACACCGACAATGAGCCTGTCACGATACAGCTCGAGATTCTCGCGGAACCGGTCATCCTGCCCGAGATGCACTCCGTCTGCCCCGCATTCAATGGCTATTTCAGGAAAGTCGTTGACTATCAGAATGGCTCCTCGCTCCGAGCAGAGTTTGCGAAATTCGCAGGCAATACGCAGTAGCTCTTCTCTGGATGAATTTTTCATCCTCAATTGAATCAGACCTGCCCCTGCAACTAGAAGCTTTTCGAGGACAAAAATAAGACTGCGTCTCCCACAGAATCCATCGCTGATCACCGGATAGATGTCGGCATCTCCAAGCTTCCGGATTTTTCCACCTGTATCGCCCGCCATCTATGAACCCGCTTCATTTGAGACTGCTTCGGCGGATTTGCCGGGCGAAGCGGCAGAATGCCTTTCAAATGCGAACTGGAGGATTTTCTCGATCATTTGCCCGTATCCGTAGCCTAGATGCTGGGCTCCGAACGCCATGCTTGTCTCGTCGCCTATGTCCGGATTTGGATTGATGTCCAGGACATAGAATTTTCCGTCCATAAGACGCAGATCCAGCCTGGCGTAGTCTCTGCATCCTGATGCCTGATAGGCCTTGATCGTCGTGTCTCTGAGCTGTTCGAGCTCTTCATCGGAGAGCTTTGCCGGAACGATCACGTTGATCTTGTTGAAGATTTCCGATTCGGGAGCGAATTTGGACTCGTAAGTGCAGAGACGCTCGAAGCAGTCCTGGCAGAGGGTAAAGTCCATTTCCGCAGGGGGGATAATCTCAGGCGATGAATTTCCCCAGACGCTCACATGAAATTCCCTGCCGTCGAGAAACTCCTCGACCAGGGCCGGGCATTTGAAATTGTCCACAACAAACTGGATTCTCGCGGCGAGATCGCAGGAATTGAGAACTATCGAGTCGC
Source organism: Victivallis vadensis (assembly GCA_020718525.1). Lineage (GTDB taxonomy): Bacteria > Verrucomicrobiota > Lentisphaeria > Victivallales > GWF2-50-93 > DYRX01. The sequence goes on along the minus strand of DYRX01000064.1, from coordinate 3,038 downwards.
CCGTCACTCCGTAACTGCAATGCTCAAGCGCGGGTTTGACAATCGCCGGAAAAATCTTCCACCTCGAGCATCGCGCCGTCGAAAACGCCTGCCATTTCGGCGTTGCTATCCCCTTCTCGTCCAGCATCTTCTTCACTTGCGGCTTGTTCCAGCTCTTCTCTATAGTCTCGGCTTCCGAACCAGTGTAGGTAAAGCCCATCTCCTGAAGAATTCTCGCGACAGCCGATTCGCTTTTTGGAATGCCCGGCAGGTTTTCACACCAGTTGAGAACTATGTGCGAGGCAGGATCAAGATCGCAGAGAAGAGCCTTCAGGTCAGAATCGAAGAGAGGGGAATTGATCACCTTGTAGCCAAGCCTGATCACCTGGTTCTCGAGCCTGTCAACTTCCCGCACCGCATTCTTCAGCTCAGAAACTCCCCATGACATGTCCAGGTTGTGGAGAAGTATGACCGCAAAATCACTGTTCGTCATCCGTTTCACCATTCTCTTTCGTTTTCCGCAGACCCGCGCGCCGCTTGACCGCATCTTCATCGCTTAAAAAGCCGGATACCATATAGCGATTCAAAAATGCTTTTGCAAATCGTCTTTGCCGCCGCAAAGATTTTTTTTTCACTTTTTTGACGAGTTCCTGATGATAAGGGCTTCATTTGCACTAGATTATGAAAGCGCGGATTATGGCGGCGAACTCGTCGCGGCTCTTTTTTCCGGCGGAATCCCAGCAAAAAATGCGGAGCATACGCAATGAGCAGTGGCAAAGAACTTCAACTGAGAATATCGGCAATTGGCGCCGGTGCAATGGCGACGGCGATAATATCGGGACTTGTCAAAAGCGGCTATCCGCCTGAAAATGCGAAGGCGTTCGACATATCGGAAGCCGCACTTGCGAAATTCGCAAAAGCGAGCGGCGCCGCCATGGCGAAAACGCCGGAAGAGGCGCTCGATGGTGCCGACGTCGTCCTGATCGCAGTCAAGCCGCAGAGCGTCCATGCCGCCCTCAGCTCTATCCGGGAAATCATCAAAGGACGCCTTGTCATCTCAATTGCGGCAGGCGTCAATATCGCCAGACTTGAAAAAGAGTCAGGGACAAGACGTGTCATCCGGGCGATGCCCAACACTCCCGCACTTGTCGGGGAGGGAATAACAGCGATCGCCATCTCAGAAGATGTCGGCTCGCAGGATCAGTCCACGGCGCAGTCAATATTCAGCTCGGTAGGCAAGACTGTTTTTGTCAGCGAAAAGATGATGGATGCCGTAACCGGGCTGAGCGGCAGTGGTCCTGCGTACGTATTCGATTTCATACAGGCCCTCTCCGATGCCGGCGTCAACAACGGCCTCTCGAGGGATGTCGCCTTCAAACTTGCGTCGCAGACCGTCTATGGCGCCTCCCGTCTTCTCATAGAAAGCGGAGAACATCCCTCCATATTGAAGGAAAATGTGACTTCCCCCGGCGGAACCACGGCAAAAGGCCTTGCAGTTCTTGAAAGAGGCGCATTCAGAGGTATCATATCGGAGGCGGTGACTGCGGCGACAGAAAGATCCAGGGAACTTGGAAGGGACTGAATGAATTCCGACAAAATCTTAAGCGTTGTTATGCCGGTCTATAACGAGGAAAGCACTCTCCACGAAATAATCGAGGAGGTGCTCTCGCGCTCCGAAACCGCTGAACTTATCGTCGTTGACGACTGTTCCCGGGACAAGTCTGTGGAAATCGTTTCCAAATATGTCGAGAAGCATCCAGGAAAGGTCAGGCTCTTCCGCCAGGAGAAGAACATGGGCAAAGGTGCCGCGATAAGGAGAGGCTTCGACGAGGCGAAGGCTCCCGTCGTCATCGTCCAGGACGCAGACAAGGAGTATTCTCCGCAGGACTATCCGGAGCTCCTCAATCCCATCGTCTCCGGAAAGGCGGATGTCGTCTATGGATCTCGCTTCATGGGCGGTCCGGGCCGTGTGCTCTATTTCAGACATCAGCTTGGGAATAAATTCCTCACTTTCATATCTAATCTTCTCACAGATTTGAATCTCACTGATGTCGAAACCTGCTACAAACTGTTCAGAAGGGAAGTCATACAGAGTCTAATTCTGACGACAAACCGCTTCGGAATAGAGATAGAGCTGACTGCGAAACTCGCAAAAGAAAGAAAAATCAGAATATACGAGGTTCCCATCAGCTACCACGGAAGGACATACGAGGAGGGGAAAAAAGTCACTTGGAAGGACGGGATCGCCGCCATATGGTTCATGATTAAATTCAATCTGCTCGTCTCCAAGGACGCCTCTTATAAAAATAAATAATCCAGTAAAAATAATTGGTGCTTCAGTGCAAAGACAGACGGGTGCATCTCCCAAAGGTTGAAATTTATCTCGCATGAAGACAACAGCCCCTAAAGAAAATCTTGAAACTTCAGATGTCTGAAATTCCGTAGCAAATGGCTTTTTTCTGGTATTTTAGACTAGAAGGTAAGTCATAAGTTGTTGATTATAAATGGCATCCCCATGGGGATTCGAACCCCAGTTACCAGGATGAAAACCTGGTGTCCTAGGCCTCTAGACGATGGGGACGCGGAAGCCAGACGGAGCGCGGAACATAACATAAGTTCGGCGCAATGCAAGCAGTGAAACGGAATTAAGAGATAATTTTTATGTTTTCAGTAATGCCTCACTCTTTTCTTGCATGGGGTAAACGGCGCTAGATCCCGTTTCAGGTCGCGCAATTTACCAAGCATATTCCGAAGGAGCTTGTGGGCGAGGTCATGTGCGCCCTCAGGAACAGCAGCAAGATAGAGGTGCTGCTGGTCAGGGCAGGTCTTGAGCATATCGAGGGACTTAAATCCAGGTAGTCGGGAACATTGAGGAAACACTAAACGCCTAGAGGATTCCCCCGGAATAATCCGCAAAGGATAGAGATAGACTAGATATGACACTATTTCAGGGTGAAATATTACGGCTTTGCTTGCGCTGTAACTCTATGGGAGTAAAGGCATTATGAATGGTACGCCCGGCGGGACTTGAACCCACTACCTTCTGCTCCGGAGGCAGA
>DYRX01000063.1 GCA_020718525.1 Victivallis vadensis | reverse complement strand
CTTTTTGGTCATCAAAAGTAATATCTCGAATAAACTTTTTTTCTTTCGGTTTGAAAGGCAAAGAATTAATCACACTTTCAATATAACGTGAATTAACGAGGCGTTTTGAGAATTTGTGGAGAATATCCTTGCCGTGGTCGTCTCGGAGATTAATATGTTTTTGCAAAGGAAGCAAATCTGTTTCGACAAGCTCTAGCTCTGTATGTTCATTCTCCCATTTTTTGAAATTCTCCGATGAGAAGTGTTCCGGTTTCGAAACGCAAAGAATATTGTCCGAAGATTGTCCAGAGAATTCGGACTTGACGATAATTGAATGGACAAGATTCTCCCAAACAGCGTCCGATGCGAAGCCTATACCTACACTATCATGTAGATACGCGGCGGCGAGTCCGTAGCACTCCTTGTCCTCATGATTGTGCCTTATCAGATACTTGTTCTGAAGGTACTTGGATTCTTCCTGTGAGCCTTCGAGAAAAAACGGACGCCTTGTCGTTCCATAAAGAATATCGCGGAATATTCTTGCTCTGGGATTCATAATAAATTCCCTGAAATTCATTTGCCGTGATATCTGAATGTTTTCGATATGATCGTCTAGAGTGATCCTCCTATCAAAAAGATTCTCTGGTCTTGCTTTGTAGGTCCTGTAAAAATTCCCGATTTTCTGGTATGCTTCGGTAAAGTCATTAGCCAAAGGATAGACAGAAAGTTCATTAAAAAAGAGGGATTTCATTCTTAAACCAGTTTTAGCAGTTGATTGGCCCATTCGTCCAGCAGATCCTTGGGATAATCGCTCAATTCTCCATTTTTATCGATTAGGACAGTTTTTATATCCGTGTATTGTTCATTCTCCGTAGTAATTTTCTCAAACCAGAGAATTTGGGCGTTGGAACTGCTGACAATTTCTTCCTTTACTGCGACACGAACTCCGTTCAGAATATGGTCGCTGTGAGTTTCCACCAGCAATTGGACACCGTTCGATGCACATAGCGCCATTAGGCTACCAAGTTCCGCCTGACCACGCGGATGGATATGAGCTTCAGGATTCTCGATAATGAGAATATCGTCCTTTTGCGCGATGAGCAAGGCTGTTATGACAGATAGGATAAATGTCAATCCGAAACCGACATTTATTGGTTTGAAAGATGGTGTTTTTCCCCATTTCAATTCAAAATCATAGCTTAAAAGCATTTTGTTTGCTCCCGGAACTTCTGTCACTGCGACACGGATGCCTGGAGAGATTTCTCCCAACCAGGCGTTTACTTGGTTTAAAAGGGTCAAATCATTCTTTCCACTTAAACTCGAATGAGACATCCCGGGATTTATTTTGCGGGAACCATGCACGTACAAATAATGCGCCGTATATTCGCCGCATCTTCCCAATGATCGTTTCGAGATTGAATTCTGGGAACTGTCATATGTCCATCTTGGTCCCAATCGTTCTGCGGAAATATATTGTAACGAAAGGTTAAACTGATCTTTTTGATTGATTTTATCTTTCGCGTTCAGAACATCGGCTTCCGGGCTGTATATGAGGCTCAGATCATTTTTTTGGGATCTGCCGTAAGCAACATGTATTTCTATCAATTCATCGCCTTCCGCAAATTGGTAAAAGGCATCCTTTCCTTTTCCAATATCAATCAGCGATCCTTTGAGTCGAACCTGGCCATGTTGAATAATGTCTTCGCTTTGTTTTAAGAGGAGCAATGATTGAATGAAAGAACTTTTTCCCATTCCGTTCAATCCTGCAAGAACATTCAATGGCTTCAGATCCACAGATACAGATTTGAGAGATTTGAAGTTTTTAATGTAGATATTGTCAATCATTCAATACCTCTGTAACGATAGTGTTAACTTTACTGAAACGTTCAATTACCCTCTGTTTGTCCCCAGTCGCCTGTGATATCGAATTCATAAATGACTTGTCCGAAGAACAGATTTTTTTAAATGCGAGCATAAGTCGCTCCTTTTTGCTGTCAAGCCTTGCCAAGCACCCGGCATCCATCTTTGAAAAGAGAACGGACCACACCTCAAAGAGGCTTTTGTTGATCGGCTTTCTTTTTTCTGGATACTGATCTGCTTTTCGGAAAGCCCAATCTCCGAAAATTTTGTTCGAATATTCCATGGCCTTGCAGAAATCCATTTTAATTATTTTTCTTTCGGACTCGGACAAGTCGCCAATCTTTGCCATCGCATCATTTAGAAAACTGTCAAGATCTGGCTTATATCCTCCTGGATCTGCCAGATAAAATGCGACGAATCGTGTTGCAAATTCCCTGTCGAGCATCCTTGAAGGGCTTATCTTGTTTCCTGTCGCCAATGTGAATTCATCAAGATTGGCTAGTTCTTTCACAAAATTTGCAGGGATTCCCTGATTCAGTGCATGTCTTATTTCTTGAGGCTCCAAAACTAGTCCGCCGGTATTGATTCGCTTGAAAATATTGTATTTAACTTTGACTGGGGTGCCAGGATTGATTATATGGGCTGTTATTTGTGCCTCGTCCATTGTTCTTTTGAGGTGGCGTGGCAGAATATCATAAGACAGACCGTTCAAGGTGGGTAAAAATTCAAGCCCTTCAAGAATAAGGCTTCTGTCTATGATAAAATTTCGCAGGGAGCTGAGTCGCTGGAGACCATCGACAACAAGCCATTTTGACGGATCACTGCCGTCAAAATAAAACGCAGGCAATGGAAACTTGATTAAGATAGATTCGATCAGCCGACTTTGCTGTTGGGGAGACCAAAGATCGCCTCTTCTCTGAAAATCAGTGAAAAGATCAATTTCAGGAGGATCCTGTCTCATTCTTTCTATCAGGTTGGAGATTGTCGGCTGTCTGAAATCAATGTTGATTTCTGAGGGATTGAAAGGCTGTTCCATCAGAACAGTGCCAATATCCTCGTTCTCCACTGATATTTCCTGATAAAGATCTGTATTTTTATCTTCTCTCATATTTGAATCTCAGAAATTTATTGCACGAAGGACATTAAGAGTGCTAGAAAGCGTCAGGCTTGTTGAGTGGAAGATAGTCGTACAAGCTAAGTTTTCAACGCCAATTGCGTCAGTTCCTCGTGAAAATAAGCGGCTTGCCGCTGATCGGATCAGAAAAGGAATAGATTTTTGTTCCATATACTTTTTCGAGGATTCCAGGCAGAAGGACATCTTTGGGCTCCCCGGAAGAAACTATTTCGCCCTGGCTGACAAGATAGAGCCTGTCGCAGAATCTTGCGGCGGCGTTGAGGTCGTGCAGGACAAGGGCGACTGCAATCTTCTTTTCTTCGGCAAGGCCTCGCAGGAGGCTCATGATTTCCTGCTGATGCGAGAGATCCAGATGATTTGTCGGCTCATCGAGGAAGAGGACCGCAGGCTCCTGCGCCAGCGCCCTGGCTATGTGGACAAGCTGTCTTTCGCCGCCGCTCAGCTCGCTCAGCTTTCTATCTGCGAATTTCGCAGAACCGCTGATTTCAAGCATTTTCCTGGCGATCCCGACGTCATGACCCGAGTCGGAAAATGAAAAGCCGGTTTTGTGCGGGATTCTACCGAGAAGGACGTATTCGAGGACAGTCATGTCGAAGGGGGAAGCGGATTCCTGCACGACGAAGGCAAGTCTTTTTGCGAGGTTCGCGCGGCTCATTGATGGGATTGACTCCCCACCTATTTCGAGTTTTCCGGAACTTATTGGCAGGCTTCCCGAGGCGGCTCTCAGTATGGTTGTTTTGCCGGATCCGTTTGGTCCGATAATGCCGCAAATCTCTCCCTCGCGGATCTCCAATGAAATATTTTTGACGGAGAAGCCGCTTCTGTAGCCGCAGAAGACCTTTTCCAGGTTTATTATCGTGTCATGAGTTTTCATTTTGGAGTGCATTGGGTCATTTCGTTTTTTTCAGAAGGGTCCATACAAAGATGCTTCCTCCAATTATTCCGGTGATTACCCCGACAGGCAGTTCAGTTGGAGAGACGATGGTCCTGGCAAGGGAGTCGCAGACGGTCAGAAATGCCGCGCCCAGAAGGAAGGCGCCGGGCAGTAGGAATCTGTGGCTGTTTCCTATGACCTTTCTGGCGATAAGCGGGATTGCGAGTCCGACAAATGCGATTATGCCGCTTAGGGATACGGCAAGGGCGGTAAGAAAAGACGCAGCCAAAAAAAATCTCAACTGCGCTCTCCGAGTGTTGATGCCAAGATGAAGCGCCTGCTCTTCGCCCAGAAGAAGCGCGTCGAGCTCGTGCTGGAAAAGCATCACAATGGCGAGACATAGAAAGGATGCGGCAAAGGCAAAAATGGAGAGGCGCAGATCCGTGTGTTCGAGCGAGCCCATGAGCCAGAAGATTATTCCGTGGGCATCCTCCGCACTCGACAGCGACAGAACCAGCATGATGAGCGCCGAAAAAATGAAGCTCAGCATTATTCCCGACAGAAGCAACGTGTTGATGCTGGAGATCCTGCCGCAGGAATTCAAAGCATAAAGGAGCGAGATCACCAGTGATGCGCCAAGAAATCCTGCGAAATACACCGAATGGCGTCCAAAGACTGAAGTGAGCCCCAGGCTGACAGCCAGACATACGGCGAAAGACGCGCCCCCGGAGATTCCGATCGTGTAAGGCTCGACGAGAGGATTTCGGAATATCGCCTGGAGAAGAATGCCGGCGAGCGAAAGCGACGCTCCTACCGCGAGACCAAGAAGCACCCGGGGCAGTCTCAGACCATAGAAAACATTGTTCTCGACGGAAGATCCGTTTCCAAGAATTATTTCAAGGAATCTTTCCGGCAATATCCTGTAAGTTCCTACTGACAAGGAAAATACGATTGAAAAGAAAAAGACTGCGAGGAGTGCCAGCAGGATATTTTTTCGATTGCGGCTCATTCTAAGCCATCTGAGAGGGATTTAATTATTTCGGTCTTTTTTTCGGGAAAGAAGAGTGTTGCAGTTTCGGCGACAGTTTTGGCGATGTCAATCGGATTTGGACTGCAGTAGCTTGTCGAGTCGCAGATGAATATTCTGCCGCTTTCCGATGCGGAAAGGGATTTGAATTTTAGCCAGTCCTCCTTTTCAGTTTCGCCCACCAGCCCCATTGTGGCGATGAGGATCAGATCAGGATTAAGCTCAAAGATCGCTTCTCTCGAATATACGCCGCTTTTTCTGTCTCCGAGAGCGTTTTTGCCGCCGGCAAAAAGGATGAAATCGTTGATGAAATATTCATTCCCTGCCAGGAAGACTGGGTTTGCGCCGATCTGGAAAAGAACGCTTGGGGCAGTTCCTGCCGTTCCGCAGACTTTTCTGATCCGTTCCAGGCTCGCGCGCGATTCTGCCGCGATGCGCTCCGCTTTTTCCTTTTCTCCGATGAGTTCTCCAACTGCAATGAACTGCTTGAAAAACGAATCGAAGCTTTTTGGCGATTTTATGACTATCACCTTGAGCCCCATCTCCTCAAGCTTCGAAACGGTTCCCGGCTTAGTCAGGGAGGATGCAAAGACAATGTCTGGCTTGAGCGAAACTATTTTTTCTAGATTGGACTCGACTACGCTTCCGACTTTCTCCTTGTTTTTCGCCTCTTCCGGCCTGACGCAGTAGCTGGTGCATCCGGCGATGCGGTCTCCGGCTCCAAGAATGAAGATCTGCTCAGTGATTGCAGGAGAGAGAGAAACGATGCGCTGGGGGACCGCAGTCTCGGGATTCCCGCAGAGCGAAACAAATGCCATCGAGCAAATCCCCGCAATAATAAGAGCGCACGTTTTCATTTGAGGACTTTCCAGATCAGTTTACCGACAGGAGGGAGATTTTGCCGGAGTCTTTCCGTATGTAAAGCCCGACGGGATGTCCATCGCGGAGGCAGTTCAATTTCAGCAAATTGTCGGAGACGGCATGGACTTCTTCCAACTGAATTGAATCGGGATCTGCATTTGACAGAATCTCCTCTCCGTAGAATCTTGCTTCCTCGTCGGCGTTCGGATGCCAATGGGCTGTCAGCGCCTTAGTTCCGCCCGATTTCAGATCATTCATCAGCGATGTCATGTATTTTTTTGCCAGAGCCACATCGAGCTCGGTCGCCTCTTTTTCTTCCAGAACGATCTTCACTCCATCCAGATTGTTTTTGTTCTTGAGGGCGGCATTGAGCGTGACTGCAAGAAGGGCGAAGATCAGTGCGACGCCTGCGAATTTCGCAAATATAAAGGCCTTTGATATTCGCGCCCTGGTCTCGGCTTCCTTGGCTTTCAGCTCTCCGGAGACTTCGAATTTCCGCTGAATGTCGCTATAGACACTGCTCTTATGTTCAATCGCGGTCTTCTCGCGGCGCTGAGCCTGCTCCTTCCTGGTCTTCTCTATCCTCTCTCTCATTTCACGGATATCTTTAAGCATTCTTGTCACCTTTCATTTTTTTTGCTTTGGTTGCTATCTTGCTTCACTCCAGCGGAATAGAGTCATTCCAAGGATCAAAATAAGTATTGTCCTGGGGACCAAAATTTCCGATCTTGACTTTTGCCCTGTCGGCGGTGTCCGACCATGTCATTTTTTCCTGGCTGACATGGCCGTCAACCCAAGCGCAGTTCGCAGTATTGAGATGCCTGAAATGGAATTTAGAATTTGTGAGTGTCTCGCTTGGCTTCTTTGTTTTCAGCTTTGCTTTTGATGCACTTTGAATTGGATAGGCAAGATTGAGATTGGTATCTTCTCTAACTGATCCTGAAACCAGATGTGCACAGTCGCCGAACTCTATTGTCGTTGAAGGAGACTCTATCTGCTCCGGTCTGAGGGAAGAGCCAAGACGCCAGTTAGAACCATCGTAGCCCACGTAGTAATGGTCGCTTCCCACGCCATACCAGTTGTAGCCATAAACATATGGTTTGGAGTCTGCGTTCAGGAAACTTGTTGTCGAACATCTCGCCGCCTTTTCAGCGTCCTTGATGTAAACAGACAGGGTTCCTTGTGTTGTGTTCCAAGGCGTGGGATGACCTGAAGACCTATATGCCAGACACTGATATCCTTTGCTCATGATGCCGGAAGTCCTTGCAGGACAATAGACTTTGTAGTCAACTGAGTAGTTCACATTTGCGAGGGCGAGGGATTTGAGGTTGTTTGCGCACTGAGTTCTTACGCCTGTCTCCTTTGCTCTCGAGAGCGCCGGCAGAAGCATCGCGGCAAGAATGCCGATTATTCCGATTACGACGAGCAGTTCAATTAAGGTGAAGGCGGAAGATTTCTTCATTTTGCCACCTCCGCTTTAGAACCATCAATTTTCGGAGAGCAGACATCCTTTTTGTATATCCATCTGACGGTGTCGCCATCTTTCAGCTCGTTCCAAACTGCGAGTTTTCCGGGAGATTTTCCGTTCACGGTGTAGTACCAGGCTTTTTCTCTGCGTCTGGTCTCGATTCCGTCAATTGAAGAGACGAATATGTATTTTCCGATCGGACGGGTATTGACCTTTGCGACAGCCTGCACTGCTTCGAGGGCTGTAGGGTTTCCGTGTGTCCAGACCAGGTCCTTTTGAACTGCTCCGGGGATTCCTCCATAATCTATCTCGATCTTGAGGGAGACCGATTTGTTTTTTTCGGTTTCTTTCGTAGAACTGCATGATGCTGAAAGGATTGCGATTGCCAGAGGCAAGGCAAGCAGTTTAAATGCAAGTATCCGCCTTGTTCCAAAACCAAGCACCGACAGTTTCGTCATTTTTTCCGACTTCATCCGCATGCCGCGCATTTTTTTCTCCTTTTTTGTGTGTACTGCGCACAAATAAAAAAACCGGCGCTTCCTTTCGAAAGCGCCGGCGGAAAAAACTGCCGGGCTCCGAGGCCGTCTTCTGACGCGGAAGCACCCCTATTCATGTTTCTTCGGAAGGTCTGACTCATGGCAGATGCCATACACAGTGGCGCGACCGCCTCCGGATTTCACGGAGTTCTTCCAAAAAACACAAGGCATAATATTGCACATGAAAATTATATTTCAAGGCAAGTAAAGATTCACTGAACTATGTCGTTCAGCGAATCTTTACATCTAATAAGACGCGAAAACTGCTGTACTTACGCAATTGTATTTGTGACGACAGAGATCATCGCGAGATATTTTTCATCGGGGACGTAGTCTGGTATGCTGTTTCCTGAGCCGAGGGCGTATGCACCATATCTGGAGGATGCGTCTAACATCTTTTCACAGCGCGACCTGATTTCATCCTCACTGCTTCTGCATAGGAAGTCAACGTCAATTCCTCCTAGAATGGCGATTCTCCTTCCCCAGCGCCCGTAGGCGGACTCGACAGGAGTGATCGCATCCTCGTAGGAATGCTTCGCGTCATATTTCAGATCATCAATTATCTCGTCCATGAGCTCGTCGAGCCTTCCGCAGGAATGGAGTATTGCGGGACGCTGTGACTCGTGTATTGCTTCGACTATTTTCTTGTGCCAGGGGAAGACGTACTTGCGCATGTCGTCCGGGGATAGCATTGTCTGCGTCTTGAAGCCCCAGTCGTCGTTGCTGACCATTGCACCGACCGATTTGAAAGGCGAGAGCATGCGATAGTGCTTGACGAGTCTGCTTCCGACTGCGTCAAAGACATCCTGTACGAGCTGTGGATCGTCGGCCAGCATGAAGCAGAGATTGTCATATCCGCAGAGCTGTGTGACGTTTTCCAGGACTCCGCCTGGACCGTAGGCGATTATCTTCATTCCTTCGCCGAGCTTTGCACCGACGCGTTCAAAGACGGTGTAATCCTCGTCGCGTGGTTCTGGCCAGGGATAATTCCTGAAGGAGTCCCTGTCGTGAATCAGCGAGCCCTCATTGAGAGACACGGAAGATGCCCTGTGCTGTTCGCCTATTGGGAAAATAAATGAGCCGCGCATAGTCACGTAGTCATATCCGAGCGATTCGAAAGCCTTTGCGACGATCAAGTCTGAATCATCTCCGGCTGAGGCGCCGAAGCGCTTGTGGAGTCGTCCGTTCAGGAAGAACTCAAAGAGACTTGGACGCTTCGGCTTATCTTTTGCAAGCACGGTCAGAATGTTTTCGAAATCTGCTTTTCTCATTGCAATTCTCCTTTTATTTATGCTGTAATTCTATCATTAAGACGCTTGAATTTCCTGTTCATGGAACGCTATTATTTATCATGAACGCTCATTTTGGAAAAATTCCAGGCGAATTCAAGGTTGAAAAGCCGGATCCGCAGATTGAAGCCCGTCTGCTTTCATTGAAGCCCTATGTCCGCCAGTCCGGGGACCATTGCAGGGGAAGATGGAGTCTTGGGGAAAGGAAGCTTCTGGACTATTTGCTTGTCTGCATAATTGACGGCAACGGCATTTTCTGGGTGGAAGGAGGAACGCCGTTCCCCGTCTGCGGAGGGGATCTTGTCTGGATTCCTCCCGACACGTCTCATTCGATGCGTGGCACTGGATCGGCGATGCGCCTGGCCTACCTGCACTTTGATTTGTCCTATGATTCCAGCAGAAGCGTGTGGGATGCCCACATACCGGCGGGATTTACGGATCTTTCGCGGTCTGCGAAAAGGATTCATCCGCCTCCATGCGATGAAGAAATCGCGTCTTTGCGGGGGAAAATCCTGTCAAACATTGATCCCGTGATGATTTCTCTTGTTCGAGAGATCTGCGCTTTGCACAGGCATTACGGGAATCTGGCGATGCTTGAGCTTTCTGCGATGATGCTTAGATTGATTGCAAGGATACTTGGGGCGAGAGAAAAAAAAAGCGACGATGGAATCCTGGCAATGCGGATAAAGACTGCCTACGAGGAGATTTGCAAGGAGGAGTCGCTTAAGTTTTCTCCTGCGAAATTCGCAAAAAGCGCGGGGATGAGCGTTTCCCACTTCAGGCGGCTATTCAAGCGTCTGAACGGGCAGAGTCCCATGGCTCTTCACAGAAAGGTTCTGATGCAGAAGGCGCACGATCTGATTTCCTACGAAGGGCTTAATGTTTCTGAAACGGCGGAACGGCTTGGCTTCTCCAACATCCAGAATTTTTCCCGGGCATTCAAAAGCTACTACGGCAAATCTCCGAAAAAGCTGGCAATGATGTGAATTGCCAGGATCAAGCCAAATTCTTCAGTTTCTTTGACGCGCATTTTTGGAGGAAGATCAGATTATTTTCGATGAGCCCGATGCGCTGTTTGACGCATTCCGAGGAAAACAGCGGATCTTGTGGCGTGTTGATGGCGTAGTCAAGAATTGTCTGCAGATTTGTCCGCGCGAGGTGAATTCTCGTGTCCGAGGAGGCGTAGTAGATGAGAAGTTCTCCGTTCTGCCTCAGAACCGCGCCGTTGCAGAAGATCACGTTTGAGACATCTCCAATCCGCTCGGTGCCGAATGGCGCGATGAAATATCCGCCGGGACTGGCGATAAGCTTCCATGGCTCTTCGAGACTGCATAGGAAGACATAGACTACGTATCTGAGTCCTGCGGCGGTGTTTCTAACCCCGTGGGCGATGTGAAGCCAGCCTTTATCGGTCTTGATTGGAACAGCCCCAGCTCCATTTTTTACTTCCTTGATCGTGTGATAGATTCTTTCGTCCATGACAAGCTCGTCGTCAATTTTTGCTCCGGACATGCTGTCGGAAAGCCCCCAGGCGATGCCGCCCCCGGAGCCGGTTGAGATGAAGCCGTCCTGAGGCCTTGTGTAGAAGGCGTATTTTCCATTCACAAATTCCGGGTGCAGGACAACATTTCTTTGCTGGGGAGATTTTGTTTTCAGATCAGGAAGTCGCTCCCAACTGTCTAAATCCTTTGTCCGGACAATTCCGCATTGGGCGATAGCGGATGAGGAGTCGAACTGTGAAGCTGATTTGTCCTTTCTTTCCGTGCAGAAGGTTCCGTAGATCCATCCGTCTTCGTGCTTCGTGAGGCGCATGTCATAGACGTTGGTGTCAGGCTCATCAGTTTGCGGGATCAGGATTGGACGCGTTCTGAATTTGAACTTGTCAATTCCGTTTTTGCTTTCAGCAATGCCAAAGAAGGATTTTCTGTCGGCTCCTTCGATTCTGCATACGAGGCAGACTTTTCCATCGAATTCGATTGCGCCCGGATTGAATACTGCATTTATTGAAAGTCTTTCGAGGAGAAGTGGGTTCGTTTCGGGGTTGAAGTCGTATCGCCAGCTTGGCGGGACGTGATCCCTCGTGAGCACCGGATTTCTGAAAGTCTCATACCAGTTGTGCTTCCTGCATGTGCAAGTCCTGTTTTTTTTCGAGACAAGCTCCTCGTAGTCGTTTGCGATTGCTTCCAGCTTGGCTATAAACAGCTTCGCGTCCTTTTCTTGACAGCTCTTTCTGCTCACGTTCGGCACCTCATATTTTTTTATCACGTCTCTGCAATAAACGCACTTTGCTATGGACAGACTTGTTCGGCGCCCGTCCAACGTAAAAGTTCAGTGAACATTGTACGCATTCCGGACAGTCCGGCTTCCGAGGCCTTGAAACCCGGAAGTCCAGCATCAACTACTTCTTGTTCAAAGCTGTTTTGGTGGACAGATTCAGAGAATATCCTCCGACGTGCTCACCAACGCGCAGAACTATGTCAAGCCCATCGCCCGCATAAATGTCCGAGCAATTTGTCTCCGACATTTTGAATACTATTGTTTTATTCTTCTCCAAGTCAAGCACTATGCTTATCTTCGGCTGGGTTTCAGTAGCAAAATTGTAGATTCTGCGGCTCTTGTCGGGCTGGACGAAAAGAATGGGGATCGCCTGCATTCCGTCAATCTGCAGAGAAGATGTCGAGATGTCCTCGGCATCAAGATCCACGTCGGCAAGAAACTTGAAACTGTCCTTTTTGGCTTTCGTAGAATCAAGCTTGCCTTCCGCCCTGCTGTCCGGTCCGAATTCGAATTTGGTCATTGGCGTGCCCTCTAGTCCCTCGATTGCTTTTCCAGTATTTTTGCCTCCGACAAATTTCCAGGATGTCTTTTCCTTGAGATATTCCTGAAATTCCCAGACGCTGTCTCCGGCATGTAGCTTGACAAGCAGTCCGTCGCTGTTGTCTATCAGGCTGTGGACTGTCGCCTTTGCTGACGTGAAGCTCCAGACTTGCTTTGCAAAGTCAATTGTGAGCTGAAATGGTCCCGGCTTATTGGCTGAGGAAGACCTGAAGACATGCTTAGAAGCGGAGGATTTCCATCTCGTGGGATCCGAGCATATGAAGACGGCATCGTCAACTGATACGCCAATGCTGTCCCCGGTTGAGAAATTTTCAGCCGAGAAGGGAAGTGGGGCCTGGCTGATGGAGACCCTGTCCTTGCCCTCCGGATCATTGTTGAGACATACGGAAAGCTTGGGAATTGACTCGTCCGAGCTTTCCTGGTTGACGCTGTAGGCTCCGATGCAGGTGCTGTTTCCAGCCCTTGCCACGCCTCGCTGATCTGTCGCGGGACTATTATTGTAGTATGGCGAGTTTCCGATAGGAATGGCGTTAAGCGCAACACTGCCGGCACCAAGGGCAAGCGTCTGAGTTGCTCCACCATTGTCGGCAAGATTTGCAGAAAGATTGAGATTTCCACTAGCCCCGCTCGTGATGTTCGCATAAGTGTCGCCATCCGTGCCGCTGAGCATCCAGCTGTTTCCTTTTGTCCCGTTGAAGACCCAGCTTGGATCCCATCCTGCGCCAAAGACATTGTAGCCATTGTCGTAAGTGGGAAGGGAGAACGAGATGTCGCTTCTGTCTGTCCCCTTCAGATTGTTTGCTATGATGGAGTTGGCAAAATAGTTTGTGGTGAAGCCGTTCGCCACCAGTCCCCCCGCTCCCGTCTGGGCACTGTTGTTGGCGACAGTCGAATTGTTCAGAAAAAGACCGGCATTGAAGGCTCGCGTCCCGTAACAGCTTATCCCGCCTCCGTCAAGCGTAACGTTGTTGCCGCTGACAGTGCAATTGCTCAATGTAAGGGATCCGCCTTCGACCCGTATTCCTCCTCCATACTGGGCGCTGTTGCCAGAAACCGTGCACCCGTTCATGGTCAGACCAGGAATATACCCCAGAAGACCGCTTCCCATGTATACCGCCCCGCCGCCAAGAGCCTTGGCTCCTGTGAGCGTGAGATTGTTCAGAATTGTGCTTCCGCAGACTCCTATGCTTATGCATCCGCCCTTTTGGGAGAAATCGCCACCCTTGAGTGTCATGTTTGAAATTGTGACAATCTGGTTTAGATCAGTGGTTGACACCTGGAAAATGTTTGAATCTGTCCCGCCAGGTCCCGGAACCGGCACCTGAATTGTCACCATGACGCCGCTTCCGAGAATGTTTGCTCCGTCAATGCTAAGGGATTCGCTCAGCTCTATTGGCGAGGAAATGACGATGGTCTCGCTTCCGGCAGGAAGATTGAAGAGGATGCTGTCTCCGTAGAATGCGTCGGATACTGCCTGTCTGAGCGAGCCCTCTCCTGAATCAGCATTGCTGGTGACAAGCCAGCAGACGCTCAGTGTCTGCGAAACATCTGCCGCCGCCAAATAGTCTGCATTTCCCGGCTGGCTGGCACTTATCTTCGTTGTGCCTTTAGAGAGCACAGTCACTATGTTTCCAGACACTGTGGCAACCGCCTCGTTGGACGATACATAGGAGACTGGCAGTCCGCTCGATGCCACTGCGTTCAGCGCAAAGGGCAGATCTCCTTCAAGCTTCGACGGAATCGAGGGAAAGCTGATTGTCTGGGCTCCCTGGACGATCTTCAGCGACTGCTGGACATCAGGAGCGGCGGAGTAATTGCTGTTGCCCGCCTGCGAGGCTGTTATGCTGACAGTCCCGGCACCAATAAAAGAGAGAATATTGCCACTGACGGTCGCAACGGAACTGTCGGATGAAGCGTATGAGACTGCAAGACCGCTCGATGCGGTCGCCCCAGGCACAAATGGAGGATCTCCGAAAGTTTTATCGGACAATTCTGGAAAAGTTATTGTCTGCGGCTGTTTGGAAATGCCGGAAAATCCGATATTCTGATGCGGAGTTCCAGCTTCCTTCTCTAGCGTGGATCCAGTCTCCGCAAACGAAGAAGTCGTGACGCAGGCGATCAGCGACAGCAGTCCGAAGAACGATGCGATCTTTTTCATTCCTCATCCCCCCTTGAAATTGGTGTTGGCACAGCGAAACGAAAAAAGTTGAAAAAGTAAAACAAGAAAGCGTCCAAACATCCTAGTGATCAATATTTGCATGCGAAATGAGAAAGATCAAGAGTCAATCGCAAAAAAATAATGATCTCAAAATGGAAAATGCATCGTATTGTGATAGATTGAGGGGAGTTCTGAAAACAAATTTTACGGAGAGCATAGCTATGAATCTTCCTTTGAAGGTGGATCTTGGTGGAAAAGTTGCGGTCGTTACTGGTGGCGGCGGAGTTTTGTGCGGAATGATGGCTGAAGCTCTTGCGCTCTGCGGGGCGAAAGTCGCGGTGCTCGATCTTCGCGAAGAAGCGGCAAAAAAGACAGCCGACAGAATCTGCTCTTTGGGAGGGACGGCAATTGGCGTCGCGGCAAATGTTCTAGAAATAGACAGCCTCAAAAAGGCTGAAAGTGTCGTTTGCGAAACTCTTGGTTCCTGCGACATTCTGATCAACGGCGCTGGCGGCAACCATCCGAAAGGCACCACATCCAAGGAGTATCTTTTCCCGGAAGATCTTGCCTCCGCGAAAGAAGTCCTGACTTTTTTCGATCTCAGTGCCGACGGGATTAAATTCGTCTTCGATCTGAATTTTTTGGGAGCCCTCCTGCCAACTCAGGCTTTTGCACGTAAAATGGCTGAAAAACGCTCCGGATGCATCATCAACATCTCTTCAATGAACGCATTCAAGCCGCTCACAAAAATTCCAGCATACAGCGGAGCAAAATCTGCCGTGAGCAATTTCACCCAGTGGCTTGCGGTTCACTTCTCGAAAGTCAATGTGCGGGCAAATGCGATAGCCCCGGGCTTTTTTCTCAGCGACCAGAACAGGACTCTTCTTACAAATCCTGACGGTTCCTTCACGCCGAGAGCGGAGAAAATCATCTCGCATACTCCAATGGCAAGATTTGGGAAGCCCGAAGAGCTTCTCGGAGCCCTTCTCTGGCTTGTTGACGACAATGCTTCGTCCTTCGTGAACGGAATTGTCGTTCCGGTTGACGGAGGTTTTTCCGCCTACTCAGGAGTTTGATTTACTTTTTTTTGCTAAATTGGATCTGGAGCGCTTGACTTCTGACAAATTTGGACAATATTTCGCGCTTCAGGCACAAGCGAGTGTAGCTCAGTTGGTAGAGCATCACGTTGCCAACGTGATTGTCGAGGGTTCGAGTCCCTTCACTCGCTCCATTTA
>DYRX01000371.1 GCA_020718525.1 Victivallis vadensis | reverse complement strand
GGAGATCTCACATCGTGCCTTAATGGCTGTCGGAGCCGGGAGGTTCCGGGAGAAGCTGTGAGATGTCAGCAGAAGGCGTAGTAGGCAGGTACGGATTCAGTAAACTAGGTTCGTTTACTGAATCCGTACTAAAATAAATCTGAAATGCGAGGCTAAAAATGTGCAATGCATCAAAAATTTCGGGAACATTCATTGATTTTTCGCTGAAGACAAACCGCTTCGAGCCTCTCGGCGCCGACGAATCCTACTGGCATCGCGAGCTTAAGGACATGAAGGACTGCGGAATGGACTGCATTGTCATTGCCAGGATCATGGACAGCGGCAAAACACATTATCCTTCAAAGCATTACGAAGACTACGACGGGAGAGACACGCCAAAAATGATCATTGACGCGGCGCTTGAAAACGGGCTTGATCTTTCGGTCGGTCTCTACCTGAACCTCCAGTTCTGGGATCGCAAAAGAAGCTTCAGCGCTATGATGCGCAGAGACCAGGAAATATATACCAGACTCTTTGACGAGCTTATGGAACTGCACGGGGACTCGAAGGCTATATCATCTATTTATCTGACAAACGAGCCTGACAGGGACAATATCGAGACGCCCGAACGCGCATCGGCGCTGAAGGATTTTCTAGCCGGCATTTATGCGCACGTCAAGTCGTCTTGCAGTCTCAAGGTGATGACAGCACCTTTCTTTTCGAAGAGCCTTCCTCCTCAGGATTTGGCGCAATGGTGGGACGATTTTATGGACTGTCCGATGTTCGATATTCTTGCGATGCAGGACGGAGTCGGATGCATCAGGGAGATCGTGCCGGATGATGTAGCGGCATACTACTGCGAATTGTCGCCGCTTTTCTCCAAGCGCAACATAGAGTTCTGGAACGATCTTGAAACATTTGTACATACTCCCATTGAAGGGGCGTTTCAGACATTTGCCCCGGCTCAATTTTCGCGCATTGATCGTCAGTATGAAGCGGCAAAGCCTTATGTGTCCAAGACGCTCACATGGGAGTTCGGCCATTTTTTGGGAAGACAGCAGTGCGGAGAAGCACGCTACAACGAATTTAAAAAATGGAATTTAGGCACATGAACGAGGAAAATTCACCGAAGCTTGACATTTCGATGCTGGAAACTAAATACCGCGACGGACTGCTTGGTGATACGCTTAAGTTTTGGTTTCCAAGATCGCTTGACGCCGAACACGGAGGCTTTTTGCACTGCCTGGATCGGGACGGATCGGTGATTGACATGGACAAGTCAGTCTGGGCGCAGGGCAGAATGAGCTGGCTTCTCTTCGAGCTTTACAATCAGGTTGAAAAACGCCCCGAGTGGCTTGCCTGGGGAAAATCGGGTCTTGACTTCATAGAGAGGCACGGCTTCGACAGCGACGGCAGAATGTTTTTCCATGTCACTAGAGAAGGATTGCCGATCCGGAAGCGCAGATACGCCTATAGCGAGTCTTTTGCCTCGATTGCATATGCGGCGCATGCGAAGGCCGAAAATTCGGATCGTTCTGCAAGCAAAGCCATGGATCTCTTCGACAGGTTCATAGAATGGAACTTCACGCCAGGACTCATGCCTTCCAAATTTACAGATGTCCGCCCCCTGATCGGCATGGGACCGAGAATGATTGCAATTGTAACTGCTCAGGAACTGAGGAAAAATCTCGGAGACGATCCAAGGTTGAAGCTATGGATAGACCGCTGTATCGAGGAAATCGAAAGATATTTTGTAAAGTCGGATATTCGCTGTGTAATGGAGACTGTCGCTCCAAACGGAGACATTCCGGATCACTTCGATTCCAGGCTTCTCAATCCCGGCCATGCGATTGAAGGCGCCTGGTTCATCATGCGGGAGGGGATTTTCAGGAAGGATGGACAGCTTGTGAAGCTTGCCTGCAAGATGCTGGACTGGATGTGGGAACGCGGCTGGGACAAGGACTGCGGAGGCATTTTATATTTTCAGGACGTGAAGGGAAAGGCGATTCAGGAATATTGGCACGACATGAAATTCTGGTGGCCGCAAAACGAGACAATGATAGCGACTTTAATGGCGCATATTGCCACAGGCGATCCCAAATATGCGGAAATGCACATGAAAATTCACAACTGGGCATATTCGCTTTTCCCTGATCCTGTCTGCGGAGAATGGTTCGGATATTTGCACCGCGACGGCAGAGTTTCCTCTCCTCTGAAGGGAAACATGTGGAAAAGCTGTTTCCATCATCCAAGAATGCAGTTGATCTGCTGGCAATTGTGCAAGGAGATGAAAGATCAGATGTCTGAAACTCCGTGATTTTTATCGCTCCGTATTCGTGTCACACTCTCGCTATTGACTAAGCATGTTCCTTTCGAGCGAATGCTCAGACCTTCTCCTCAATATATCCTTTGTTCCTTTGTGGCTTTGTGCGAGGACAAATTATTATTTCTTTGTATCAGGAGAATAGTGTGAGAGGAAAAGTTTACAGTTTTACGGTTTACGGTCGGACAGAAAATTGCAAATTGCAAAATTTAAATTGACATCCGGGCGAAGGGGGACAGGGGTAATTCCAATTAGTAGAAACAGCTTGCAAAACATGTAATCATGTCTAGTTTATCGCCATGGATCTTTTTGATAAAGACAAACGCAGTTGGATAATGGGCAGAATCCGGTCTAGAAATACCAAGCCGGAAATAATTGTCAGATCCATTCTGCACAGGATGGGCTTTCGTTTTTCATTGAGGAACAAGAAGCTCCCAGGCAGTCCGGATATTGTGATGCCAAGACATAAGACGATTGTCTTCGTCCATGGCTGTTTCTGGCACCGGCACAGAAAATGCAGACAGGCATCGGTTCCGAAGACACGTGTGAAATTCTGGAAGGAAAAGTTTGAGAAAAATCAAGACCGAGACAGGAAGAACGAGTGCGAACTTCGCAAACTCGGATGGAAGGTCATTGTCATCTGGGAATGCGAGGTTCTCAGAAATCCTGAAAAGATTGCAAGAAAACTTTTTTCCATTATTACCCGAGCCAGTCCTGTCCGGGACAAGATATCTCATGGATCAGAAAAAAACTTGAATGGTCTACCTGGAAAAACAAAGATCTGCAAAGGGTTTTCGTATGTGATTCCTGGAAGAAAAGAACTGGTCATGATTGCTGAAAGAAGAGCTGATTATGCCAGTAAAATAAATAATCCAAGCGCATGACACAGCTTGAAGACTGCACAGCGGATGGCAACTGCTTGGGGGCTTACGGGGTTGTCTCACACGAAGACACAAAGCACACGAAGTAAAGAAAAATGTTGTC
Source organism: Victivallis vadensis (assembly GCA_020718525.1). GTDB lineage: Bacteria > Verrucomicrobiota > Lentisphaeria > Victivallales > GWF2-50-93 > DYRX01. Next base: position 98 of record DYRX01000371.1, on the reverse strand, counting down.
CGGCTTGAAGCTTGCCCATTTTTTTTCATGGATGAAAACAATAGAATTGGACACGGACAGGCGGGCAAATTCGGATTTGTCCGTCTGTCTGATGTCCA
>DYRX01000370.1 GCA_020718525.1 Victivallis vadensis | reverse complement strand
CCGAGTTCCACCATCTGTCATAGTGGATCACGACCGAGGCCGCGACAAGGTCAATTCCAGTTCCACCCGCCTTCAGACTGCCGACGAATACCCTGCATTCCGGGTTGCTGTTGAATTCGCCTATGAGTTTCGTCCTGTCCGTAGTGCTCCCGGTGAGAACCACATGGCCGACATGCATGCTTTCGAGATGCAGGCGTATGATTTCAACCATGCCGAGATACTGTGAAAAAACGACAACCTTCTGCCCGCTGTCGAGGGACTCTTCGAGAATCTCCGTGAAAAGCTCCCATTTCCCAGACGAGCGGACAGTATAATTTTCCGGGTTGCCCTCGAGAAGGGCTGGATGGTCGCATATCTGCTTGAGAAGATTAAGAAGGGCTAAAATATGCAGATATGGGATTTCAGCATCGCCGTCTATCAGTTCATTGCGGATTGAGCCTGCTTTTATGTCCAGAGCTTCCTTGTAAAGCTTCACCTGTTCGGGACTCAGACCGCATTTCCTTGTGTCCTCTATCTTAGGGGGAAGCTCGCTCAAAACCGAGGATTTGAGCCTTCGGAGCGTGAACGGCGCGATGTATCTGCGGAGGAGGCTCCTGCGCCCATCATGCACGGAAAAATCGGAGTGTGCAAGATATTCGCGCTCGAAGAATCTGTCATTTCCAAGGTATCCTGGCAGAACAATGTCCATGAGCGCCTTGAGGTCGAGAAGCGAATTCTCAATTGGGGTGCCACTTAGGCCCAGCGCCATACGCCGCTTCAGCCTGCCTGCGGCCCTGTAAGACAATGTGTCCTTGTTTTTTATGGACTGGATTTCGTCGAAGACGACCAGCCCAAAAACGGTTTCTGCAAGATACTCTATGTCGTTTCTCAAGATTCCGTATGACGTCAGAAGTGTGTCGCCGGGAAGGAATTCCCTTTCCATCTCCCGCTTGCTGCCATGAAAGACAATCGGTCTGAGACCGGGGGCGAAACGCGTGATCTTGTCCTCCCAGTGGCCGATGACCGTCGTTGGGCACACGACAAGGAAAGGTCTGGTCTCATTCATTTCCTCCTTCATCGCGATCATGAGGGCCATGGTCTGATGAGTTTTGCCAAGTCCCATGTCGTCGCAAAGGAGACCGCCCAAGCTGTTTTCCGCCAGGAAGGTCAGCCAGTGGAGTCCGGCTTCCTGATAATGCCGCAGTATGGCGGAGAGTCCCTCGAGGCGCGGAGAGATGAGCGCCGGGCGCAGTTCCATGAGATTCCTGAGTTGTCCGGACAGCGCTCCCGAACCCACGTTGAAGACATCCTTTGCGACTGCCAGCATCCTGAGAAAATCCATTTTTGAAAGCCTGGCCGAGTCCTCGCCGCATCTGTCGCCTATGATATCTTCCATTGCTTCCAGATCTTTTTCCAGCGGCATGTCCGCTATCCTGACCCACCCGCCGTCAGATTTCACATATTTTTCCCGTTCTTTCCGCAGACGCAGTATTTCGTATAGGGAGATATCCGAGCTTCCGCCCGAATAGGAAATGCTGAATTCGCAGAAGTCCGCTTCAAGGCTCCGGGGGAGCAGTTCGAGTTTCTTCATGTCATGCACCTTCATGGCCAGAACTTCAGGGGCGACATCGAAGCCCTGGGAATTGGCGAGAATGTCCTGATGCTCCCTGATGAAGTCTGGTATCTGCTCGCCTTTGAGCCTTGTACGGGAGCTGAAGGGCAGAGCTGTCCCATGCTCCGGCTCCTGCATCTCAACCAAACCGATCCCGGCGATCACGGCGAGATCCCCCGCCGAAATTCGAGGGATGAATTCGACTTCCCTGTTTTCAATCTCCCCATCCGGACGGATGATCGAAAGGAAAGGGGCTATCAGGACGGAGCCGTCCTCTTCAATGCCGATCTTCAGGAACGGACGGACAAATGCCTTTGATTTCGTGTCCCGCATACTTCCGGCACCGCGTTTCGAGATGATTTCCAGGCATTTCGCGGCGGACTCTTCCGGTATTGCGATCCTAGAAAGGACTCTCCCTCCCATGCTTGCCGTAAGAATGAGTTCCGGGGAATCCGTCGTCAGGGCTGTCTCGATTTCAGGGATCTCGTTGAATTCCCAATGCATGTGGTATGCAAGGCGCATCCAAAAGGAGCGTTCCTTGATCAAGCGCGGCGTAATGCATCCTTTGCTGAGGATAAACCTGTCCGAGGCCGAGATAAAAGAGTCCGTGATGTCATTGAGGACGGCGAATCTCGCATGACTGCGGCCGGAACTGCCCAAAGACGCGGGGAAGCGATCCACGAACCTTCTGCGGTCGGGCTCGCCCGCCCCAAAATAACTGCAGAAGATTTTGCCCGTGACCATATCCCTGATCTCGATGGAGGAAGACTCTGTCAATATTGTCTTGACCCTGCTCAAGGCAAATGCGGTCTTTTCCGACACGGCGGCGGCGATCTCATGCCATAGGCTCTTCCTGAATGCCGTGTCGCAGCGGTGGTGCTTTCCATTGAGAGCTTCGTCAATAAGACGTTCCAACTCCTTGCGATGTGGGCAATTGGAGTTCATTCCGCAGTTGCAGCTTGGCTCCGGCTCGGTGTGAGTTTCGGCGATCTGAGTGAATGAGAAGGCTGTGGGCGGTCTTGCATTGCCATCCCCATGAAGCAAGGCATATCTGTCGCGGTGAAATTCAAGCCTGTCGAGAGGAGACTCCTGCGCGGCTATAGCTTTTTTATCCTCCTTGACCGTTTTCGGGGGCTTTTTATCCCGATGCATATTTTGCCCGCCATCGCCGTTCCTTTCCCGTTGAGGACGACTCGTTGCTTTTTGCGGCATTTTCCTGCCGCCCTTTTTCTTTTTCCTCTTTTTAGACATGTTCTATCCATTCAGTTTATGTTTTTGCCTTCCGTGTTCATCCGCCATCCTCCCACACGACCCGCACGTTGCCATTGGACATTGTCTATACAGGACAGTATGATCCGCCTGTCACCAGGATACTTCAATTTCTTGAATTCACGCATTCGCTGTTATACATTCGGAAAGTTTGATGCTCATAAACATCTCCATTTTTTAAAATCCGCAAAAAAACAAATCTAGAATGTACAAATGGGATTGCAAGCGCCGCCAGGATTACAATACAATTTTATTCTTAAGATTCTAATTCCAATAATCATCCTAACGCACGAAGCAAATAAAAGTAAAATCTTTTCTGATAAGAAATATTTCAGATGCAGGTTTCAATGGAATGGCTCATATATTCATGCTCGCCATGACAGGACACCATATGCTGATGGAACTGAAGATGGGGAAACTCGCCGAGGAGTTCAGGAAAAGCCGGAAACGCTCCGAGATAATTGAAGTGACATTGACCAGAGTGCTTATAACCACCCTGCTGGATGAAAAACTTTATAAGTGGTTTGACCT
>DYRX01000369.1 GCA_020718525.1 Victivallis vadensis | reverse complement strand
TAAGAGCCTTCACGACGTTCTCGTCGCCCCCAAGGTGCTCTGCAACGGAATATCCGTAATTAGCCGCACCCATGAACCAGATGAATGTGTTGTCAATGCCCGCCTCTTTCAATGTCCTGAAGTATTTGTCCCAAAGAGTGAAATCGCAGTTTTTCGGAATGACAAATGGCCATATTGAGAGGCTGTTGACTCCGTGCTCTGCCATGTATTTCGATTCCGATGGAAGAAGCATTGTCGCCTCGTAGAAGCCCCAGGCATAGTCTTTGAGTTCAGGCAGAGAAAATGGAAGAATCTCAATTTCAATTTCAAATGAAGCTGCTTTTGACTCTCCGCTCATTACGAAAACTTGTATTGGATATTTTCCTGCCTTCATTTCCTGCCCTGACTTGAAAGTCAGCCAGAATGCCTGGCATTCACCTTTTTTGACACTGCAGGATGGGAATATCTCTTTGGGCCATAGGCGGTTCGGCTGAATCTGCCAATTCGTGGCGTTCATCCAATTTCCCTTGCGCAAAGGCACGCATTCGATCCAGCGGATTTCGCATTTCAAGCCCTGGGGAAGCTCTCCCGCTATTTCCGCACGGCAGTCCGGCAAATCCTTCAGCGCCTTTACTGCAATCTGGCACGGCTCATATTCTCCGGGAGTCATTCTGATCTGGACTTTTGACGTTCTCTCGTTCTCCGCCGGAACGCTCGTAGGGTAAATGCTTTTCACATAGGGTCTTGTGAAAGCTATCGCGCCGGCGGCGGACTCTAGTTCCGTCGGAATCGGCGACGGATTCTTTTCTTCGGGCAGAATCTCTTTGTTCTTGTATTTTTCGGACTCTGCCAATTTTCTGGCATCAGCCGTGCCTTCTTCGACATATCTGCGGAATTCGCAAAGCAGTTTTTCTTTGTCGGGGGCGATTATCTGAATTTCGGAAATACAAAGACCGCTTTTATTTTTGTCATTGATGCTGACACGTATTTTACCATCTTTATCCCAGGCAACTGCATCCCACAATCCCGCGACAAGATCAGAGCTCGTCCATGAGTCGTCTGCTCCTTTTGGAATGATTGTCTGAGCCGATCCGGTGCCAATATTGCCTATCCCGACGGCAAAGGGACTTTGAGATGAGTTCTTGAAATATTTGATGCGAAGAATGAGCTGGTCCAGCGCAGGAATCTCCATCTTTTTTTGAAGGTCAACGCAAGCCCATCCGTTGGAGGAATCAATTTTCATGCAATTGATTCCGCCTTTTGCATCTTCTTTCCAAGTTCCCGACTGCCAGTCCGAGCTTTTTTCCCCAGCCTTGATTTCGGCAATTATCTTTTCATCTTCCGCCAGAAGAGAAAAGCCTGCAAGCACAGACACGCATGCGAGAGAACGTAGGACAAAACACTTCACGGTAAACTCCTCTTATTGTTTCATTATAAGGCATCGGACCTCATGCCATGAACTTATTGCATGACATTCCATCCGTTTCCATTGCTGTAAACCGTTCCTGATGAAAGGATTGAGAATCCATCCATCAGATAGACAAGAGTCTTTTTCGTGGCGGCGCTTTCCCAGAGCATGTCTGCTTTACCGTCGGCGTTGAAATCCAGGAGTTTGACGACATCCCATTTCGTCGCGGGATTGACATCCTTGAGATCATAGGCATTGCCGTAATCGGATATTGCCGCGCCGTTCATGAGATAGATGCATCCGATCCCATTGATCGAGTCTTCCCATAGAATGTCCACCTTGCCATCTGCATTGAAGTCTCCGGATGACACGATGTTCCAGTTGGCATTTTTTGCAAGGTAGATGTAGCCGCTTCCGGGAAGTATTGCCGCGCCGTCCATGAGATAGACATAGCCGGAACCGCTACTGCTGTGCTCCCAGAGCATGTCCGTCTTCGAGTCGCCATTGAAGTCTCCAAAGAGCTTTGTCTGCCACTCTGATCCCGCGCTCATCCTGTAGGCCTTTGTCTCGGAAACAACGCTTTTCCCCTCCATTTTGCTGATCCAGCCCTCGCCGACCGAATCCTGCCAGAGCATGTCGCATTTGCCGTCGCCGTCGAAGTCGGATGCCGTCTTGAATGTCCATTTTGATGGAGCTTTGACATAGACAGTGCCCTGGTCTGATGGAGTCGCTCCGTTCATGATGTAGAGGTAGCAGGATCCATCCGTGTGTCTGATGAGCACGTCCGCCTTTCCATCTCCATTGAAGTCGTTAACTGCCAATATGTTCCAGCTTGTCGTCGCGCCGTAGAGCTGTTTTGCGGAGCTCACCACATTTCCATTCATTATGTAGATGAGCGTCTGTCCTGTGACATCATGCCTCCAGAGCATGTCGGTCTTTCCGTCGCCGTTGAAATCTGCGAGATTCGCAACTTTCCAGTTTTTATCAGTCTTGTCATAAGCGCTGGCAGGCGCAGATGGCGTGACTCCGTTCATGAAGTACATGAAGCCGTTTTCGACTGGGCTTTCGCAGATCACGTCGCTATTCGAGTCGCCGTTGAAATCTTCCGGGGAAATTCTTGCGAAATTCGCAGTGATGTCCATGTCTTCTGCGACATCTGTGACTGTGAGCGGATTTTCCGTGCCGGAATAGTCTCCGGTCCAATTTGCGAAGCGCCAGCCGGAATTCGGAACAGCTGTCACGGCACTGCAGTCTCCTCCGTCGGAGACGGTCTGGCTTGTCGTGCCGCTGAGAGTTCCGCCTGTGCCGGCAAAGAAGTTCACCGTGTGCTCGTCTGGCGGTGGGGGAGCCTGTCCTTCGTAGGCGCCGATATCAGTGCCGTCGCCGCCGGTGGCGTTGGCGATGGCAGGATTGTCGTAGGTTCTGTCGAAGCCGTCGCCGCGCTGGTCGTTGCTGTCGGATGTCAGGTTTTTCCCCTTGTCAATTGCTGGAGAAGCTTCCTGCAGGGTGCAGAGATATGATCCGTCCACAAGAGAGATGGCATTTAAAAGAGGATTTGTTCCGATCTGGTTCTGCTCGCTGACGGTGAACGTCGAACCAGTGCTTGTTCCTATGATGTTGAACCTTGCTTCGGCGAATGTGCCCCAGGTGTCATGGGCGCTAGTGCCGTCCTGCTTGAAATTGCCATGGATTATGTTGTTGTAGAGATTGCATGTGCCCGCGAGGCGCAGGACTCCGCCGGCATAGCTTCCACTGCCGGTGTTTCCAGTGATGGTGCAGGAGCTGACAGTCATGCTTCCATTGCTGACATAGACTCCGCCGTATCTTGCTGTCGCCGTGTCAACATTGTTCGCAACTGTACAGTTTCTAATGGAGCAGACTGTCGAGGCGTTGCTGACATAGACCGTGTTCCTGTAGGTGTTCTGCCTGAATGAAGAGTTCTCAATTATTCCTGTTCCATCATTGATCCAGATTCCGCCCTGGTTGTCGTAGAAGTCGCAGTTTCT
>DYRX01000368.1 GCA_020718525.1 Victivallis vadensis | reverse complement strand
GACATCCTCTGGACGGAAAGCTCGAGCAACAAGACAATGGACTACATCATGAACGGACTGACCGTGAGCACACACGGCACAATCTTCGGGGCGGGAACAAAAGTTCCGGTGAATCCGTAAGGCTCTCAGAAAAAAATATAATAAAAAAATGGCGCGTTTTACGCGCCATTTTTTTTAATCTCTAATCCGGCAAAGCAGAGTTCAGACATCTAAAAATCCTTATGGCAGAACTCCGTGACTAAAAAGGCTCTGGACTAGATCGTGAACGGAGTCATCGTCACGAGATCAGGAACAATTTTTCATGAGGGGACAAAAACCGTGATCGTGCCTCCTCTCTCGAATCCGTAGCCGTTTTTTCCCACTGGCTTCATTTCAAAGTTAAATCGGGCTCTTTGTTGGTGTCCAGTCTTCAGGCTGTCTTGTCCTTTCAAGAACACGCTGAAGCGTGAACACCAACAAATCTCGCTATCAGCGATAGCGGCTATCGTGATCGAGATCGTAAAAAATATTGAATATTGAAGGAGAGAGTAGAGACCAGCCGGCAGGCTCTCGCATGTCGGAAGAAAGGCGGTCGCTCCGTTTAGGAAATGGCACTCTGTGTCCCGCAGTCCAAAGCTCTACGCCGGTAATCATTCACGTCTTCAATGTCCTCTTTGTCCTCGAAGTCCTCTGTGATAAAAAATGCAAAATGCTAATTGCAAAATTAAAATTGAAGAAATAAAGACAGCCTGACCTGTCTGCGCCTGCCTGCGCTATGCACTGCAGGCAGGTGCGGCACGCACAGGCAGAAGGCTTAACACCAACGAGGAGAAAATATTGAATACTGAATTTCAACGACAATGCATCCTCATGTCTTTTGTCTGAAAAAAATCTCTTGTCGCTTGAAAAACACGGAAAAAGTCTTACTGTAAGTTCGCTTCGGACATCCGAGTCTGAAAAAACCCAAAACCCAAAAGTTGAAAGAGGAGGAATTCGCTATGATTTCCAGTCTCAGGAAAAACGCGATCGCAAACATTGGAGCCAGGAAGTCCTGTTCCGAGGATCTGGGGAAGGAAGAGCCAATCACCCAGATTTACGGAGAAGACGTCTTCAACATGAAGACCATGAAGGACTACCTTCCAAAACCCGTCTACAAGAAGCTGATGGCGACGATCCGCAATGGATCAACAATAGATCCGGCGATTGCCGACGATGTGGCAAACGCGATGAAGAGATGGGCCATCAGCAAGGGCGCGAGCCATTACACGCACTGGTTCCAGCCACTGACAGGTTCTACAGCCGAAAAGCATGACTCCTTCATAGAGCCCGATTTCGAGGGCGGAGTGATGATGGATTTTTCAGGCAAGTCCCTGATCAAGGGCGAACCGGACGCGTCAAGTTTTCCATCCGGGGGGATCAGGGCGACATTCGAGGCGAGAGGCTACACTGCATGGGATCCGACAAGTCCGGCGTTCATCAAGCGCAGTTCCAAAGGCGCAGTTCTCTGCATTCCCACCGCATTCTGCTCCTACACGGGCGAAGCACTCGATAAAAAAACCCCGCTTCTGAGATCCATTCAGGTCCTCTCTGTTCAGGCGAAGAGAGTCCTCGCATGTTTTGGAGAAGATTGCGATGGCATGGTCATCCCTTCGCTCGGGCCGGAACAGGAATATTTTCTAGTTGACAGGGAGCTTTACCTGACGAGGCTGGATCTGGTTCAGACCGGCAGGACTCTTTTCGGCAATGTTCCTGCGAAAAACCAGCAGATGGAGGATCATTATTTCGGCGTGATCCGCAGTAGAATTCTCGATTTCATGAACGACGTTGATCAGGCGCTCTGGAGGCTTGGCATTCCTGCGAAGACCAGACACAACGAAGTCGCCCCCGCACAGTTCGAGATAGCACCAATATTCGAGGCGCTCAATCTTGCAGTTGACCACAATATGATCGTAATGGAGGTTCTCCGCCAGACAGCCGAAAAACACGGACTTGTATGCCTCCTTCACGAAAAGCCTTTTGCAGGGATAAACGGATCGGGCAAGCACAACAACTGGTCCCTCGTTTCGCCGGACGGGAAAAATCTTCTCGACCCAGGGTGCAGTCCCCACGAAAATGCCCTCTTCCTCACATTTTTGTCCTGCATAATCCGTGCGGTTGACAAACACGCCGACATCCTTCGTTCCGCTGTAGCATATGCTGGCAATGATCACAGACTCGGAGCAAACGAGGCACCTCCGGCCATAATTTCGATTTTCCTAGGTGATCAACTCACAGAAATCATCGAGCAGATCGAAAAGGGCAGTGCAAAATCCACCAGAGACGGCGGAACGATGCACATCGGGGTGGATGCCCTTCCGCTTCTTCCGAAAGATGCGACGGACCGTAACAGGACAAGTCCTTTCGCCTTCACTGGCAACAAGTTCGAATTCAGAGCCGCTGGTTCCAGCCAGTCCTGCTCCGGACCCAACATCGTGCTCAACACCATCGTCGCCGAATCTCTTGACGAGCTTGCGACAGAGATGGAGAAGATTCCAGCCAAGCAGAGGCTCGACGCCCTCCAGGGAATCCTGCAGAAAATAATCAAACAGCACAAGAAAGTCATCTTCAATGGTGACAACTACTCCAAAGAGTGGGAAAAGGAAGCCTCGAAGAGGGGACTTCCAAACGTCAAGACGACACTGCAGGCGCTGAAAGTGATGACACAGCCAAAGACAGAGAAACTCTTCGAAAAGTACAAAGTGCTCAGCAAGGTCGAACTGCACTCGAGATACGAGGTCTATGTCGAAAGCTATACGAAGACCGTCCTGATCGAGGGAAAAGTCGCTAGAGACATAGCTTCAACCATAGTCATGCCCGCCGCCCTCAAACAGCAGATTCTGCTTGCAAAGGCAGTATCGAGCCTGGATGCCGCCAAAGTGAAGACTGGAAGCGCCGCCATCAGGTCAAGGCTCAGTGATGTCTCCGAACTGATTGAGAAGACGATGGAGTCGGTTGACAGGCTCGACAAGAAGATTGAAGCGCACGATCCCGAGGCAGTTCTCAAGGAAATGCTTGAATTGAGATGGGCTGTTGACGGACTTGAATCAATGGTTGACGACAGCAATTGGCCGCTTTCGAAGTATGCCGAACTGCTCTTCATCTACTGATAGCTTTGTTCGGATTTTAACAGTAAAAGGACCGCCACCGTAAAGTGGCGGTCTTTTTTTGATTCAAATTTCAGAATTTCTGACTCGTTGAAATTGCTGTTGTTGGGATTTATCTGCCTGTGCGAGCACGCAGACAGGTCGGTCGGAATTCCAATTAGTTGAGGGTAAATCATATGAAATATTCTCTCACAAAGGCGCAAAGGCACAAAGGAAGAATGAAGCTTGCCTGTCCTGGAAGGACAAATATTGGACATCAGACAGGCGGACAAC
>DYRX01000367.1 GCA_020718525.1 Victivallis vadensis | reverse complement strand
CAATGTCTATTTGCGTTTCGCCTTCTTCAGCTTTTCAATTTCCTCTTCGACCTCTTCAGCTCCCTCTGCATAGAATTTATCTTCGTCGGGTGCAAGCTCTTTGAGCAGACGAAGGAATTCGCCGGCATGGACTCGCTCCTCGTCGGCGATGTCCTTCAGCACTTCGATCGCCAGTTTGTCGTCAGTTGATTCAGCCAACTGCATGTAGAGCTGTATTGCTTCGTATTCAGCGGCGACCATGAAGCGTATTGCGCGCACAAGCTCGTCTTTGCTAAGTTTACGCTTTTCTGCAAGTCCAGCGAATGGCGTTCCAAAGTCAGGCATTTAAGTCTCCTCTATTTTTAGTTTTATATTGCAAGCGCAAGAACGAAAAAGGCGAAGGGGAAGATGTCTCCCCCCCGCATTTAAAAACTATTTCACCTCGGAAAATTTGTCTTTCGAAGCCTTGCATACCGAGCATTGGTCGGGGCAGACGCCTTCCACTGTGTTTCCACATACCGCACATACCCAGATCTGCTTGGATTCGAGATCCTTGCCGCCTTCTACGGCTCCAAGCGCCTTCTTGTAGAGCCCGTAATGTATCTCCTCTACGGCATTCGCATTTTTAAAGCTCATCTCTGCCGCCTTGTTGCCCTCGGAAAGAGCCTCTTTCAGAAATTCCGGATACATCTTCTGGAACTCGTATCCTTCCCCCTCGATTGCGTCCTTGAGATTCTCAGCCGTGCCTTTTATCCCGCCCATCACACGGAAGTGCGCGTGAGCATGCACTGTCTCTGCCTCCGCCGCGGCGCGAAATAGCTTCGCAACCTGTTTGTATCCATCGCTTTCTGCCTTCTTAGCGAATGCAAGATACTTCCTGTTCGCCTGGCTCTCCCCCGCAAACGCGGCCTTCAGATTGTCAATCGTCGCCATCTCTCTTCTCCTTTTGTTATTGTTGAAGGTCTATTTTTTCTCTTTTGCTCTCTTCTCAGAGCATTTTTCGCAGACACCTCTGAATTCGACTCTCACAGAATGCGTCTCTCCAATTTCTGAAATTGAATCTGGCGCTTTGAGCCCGCAAAACGCTTCGCACAGGACATCGCGTATCAGTCCGCATTTTACACAGACAAAATGCTGGTGCTCATACATTTTCGCATCATAGCGCTGGGCATCCTTGGATATGCCTGCCGGAGCAACTATGCCCTTCTCTTCAAAAACCCGCAGTGTCCTGTAAACCGTGTCGAAAGATAGCGAGGGCATTTTCTTACGCAGACGCATGTATATCGTGCCTGCGTCCGGATGCTCATTCGACTCCGCCAATTCGCGGTATATCTCCATCCTCTGATGGGTCGCCTTCAGACCATTCAAACGGCATACAAGCGCAAAATCAACACTTCCTACCGGCTTCGACATCTTAGCCTTTTCCTATTAGTAAAGAATCATTACTATCTAGTATCTCATATGTAAATAAAAAGTCAAGAGGCACCTATGGTTTTTCAAATAAATAATTTCATTATTTTGCTGAAAAACTATATCTGATTCGACCGGTTTCGGTATTCTAAAGGGGCAAGAAAGGACTTCGTTGGCCCTTTTAGCGATCTCATCTCTCTGCTCCTCCCTGAGATTGTCAGTGTCGCTATCGCCTCCGACATCGAATCATAATGATCCAAACAAATCATATCTCCATAGCGATTCAGATCCTGAATGCAACGCAGTTTGCTGAATATTTTCCTTGACTCGGCGCCTATGGCATGATATAGACTGGCAGACAGGAAGCAATGGGAACATCCTTCGATGCCGACAGACGGCTCCGGTTTGGCAATGACTTGGCTTGGAGATCTTCTTCAGATGAAAGATATTGCTCTGCATCTCATGGATTTGTTTGAAAACTCCGCTAAAGCCGGAGCTTCCCTGCTCGCGTTGAAAATGTCACTCGATGACAAGCTCCTCTCAGTGAAGATAGAAGACAACGGTCCAGGCTTCCCGAAGGAAGTCTGCGACGATCCTGTCAATCCCTATTCCACCACCAGAAAAGAAAGAAAAGTAGGACTCGGGCTTTCTCTTTTCGATCAGGCGGCAAGACAGACAGGGGGAGGCATGTTTTTAGGTCGCTCTCCGCTTGGAGGAGTGCTTCTTGAAGCCAAGTTCAACATGAATCATCCGGACGCAAAGTCGCCCGGCGACATCGAGGGTGTCATCATATCCTCCATTTGCGCATGGCATTCACTTGATTTTCTGATTTCAGTTTCATGCGACGGAGAATCCTCGGAGGAGATTGACACAAGACAGATCAAGGCGGAACTTGAAGGTGTCCCTCTGCAAAATCCAGAAGTCCTTAAATTTATTTCCTCTCTCCTGGAAGAATCTTTCTCAAAGATGCGCCGAAAGCTGGATTCAATCGAACCGGACTTTTCTATTTGGCCGCAGACGGCTCAGATTCAAGCCAGGAAACATTGATTAAACAGGATCTCATATGAATCGGAAAACTGCGGATTTCGCAAATAAGAAAAAGAAAATAGTCGCAGTCGGACCCAATCCGGCCTGGCAGAAGGCGCTTGTATTCAAGAAGATAGAAAATGGCCGCGTGAACAGGGCGATAGAGTCGCTTGACTCCGCCGCAGGAAAGGCTGTCAACCTGGCGAGAGCCTCAAAAGTTCTAGGAGCTGATCCGCTGATTATTCAGTTCGCCGGAGGCAAAACCGGAAGAATGCTCCTTGACGAGATCGCCCGTGACGGACTCCGGCATAAAAGCGTCAGAACACGGTCAGAAACAAGGACTTGCGTGACTTGCATTGATCTAAAAAATGACCGGACGACGGAGCTGATTCAGCCATCCGGGAAAATCACGCATGAAGAGCTCGAAGAGATGCACTCCGCATTTGACGCCTCGATAGAAAAGGCGTCCTTTCTCGCCATTTGCGGAACCTATCCGCCGGGTGTCCCTGCAAATTTTTATTTCAAGCTTGCCAGCAAGGCAAAAAAAATGGGAATCCCAGTCTTCTTTGATTCGTCATGCCCTCTTGACGCAAAACTCCTGGCGATGATTGACATTCTCAAGGTAAATTCTGAAGAAGTCAAACTTCTTGCGGGAAAAAGTTCTGTTCTGGAAGCGGGCAGATATTTGATTAGAGGAAAGACGCCTTCCATCCTGGCGGTTACCGATGGCGGCGAGAGCGCACTACTCTTTGTTGGGGGGAGGGAGATAGAGTTCAAACCGCCAAAGATAAAGACTGTCAACTGCATTGGTGCCGGCGATACGGTTTCGGGAGTCTTTCTTTGCGGGCTCCTCGACGGGGTTGACGCCTGCGAAGCTTTTGGAAAAGGAATATGCGCGGGGACTGCAAGCTGTCTCAATCTCAAGCCGGCTCTCTTTGATCCGTCCATCTGCGAATCTTTGTTCTCCGAGATGAAGCTGAAGCGTACGTATC
>DYRX01000366.1:1660-3409 GCA_020718525.1 Victivallis vadensis | reverse complement strand
GGGGACGGGTTCACATTTGGCGTGGTGATCCCGATTGGTGTAAATGATCAGCCAGGGCAAAAAACAAGACCCCTTTCCCCTTGTTGACAATAGCAGGCGTTCGTATTACATTGGCATCATGAACCAGCCAGACTTCGAATGGGATGATTTCAAAAATGCACAAAACAAGGAAAAACATGGAGTTTCTTTCTATGAAGCCCAACACGCCTTTGCTGATCCTTGCCGTATTATCATTGAAGACTTGGATCACGGCGTAAATGAAGATCGTTTTTTCTGCATTGGTAAGGTAAAGAGCGGCGTCATGACAGTCCGCTTTACCGATAGAGAAGGCATAATCCGGATCATTGGAGCCGGTTACTGGAGAAAGGGGAAGAAGATTTATGAGAAGGAAAATCAAATACACGGATGAAGCTATGAATACAGGAAAAATCGTAAAAGACTTCCTGCCTGGACCGGAAGGATTATCATTCCGAAAGGAACGGGTCTTGACATTACGCCTTGATGAACCAACTATTGCTGAACTGAAAGAAGTTGCAGATAACAAAGGACTTGGCATGTCCACCCTTGTCAGATTGTGGGTGAAGGAGAGGCTTGCCGGAGTGTAATCGGGGACGGGTTCACAATTCGAATTAGGAACCCGTCCCCGATTGACTCTCATCTGAAATAGAACCAGAAGAGAGGCGGCGCGGATGGAAAAGGGAAACATGATGGATCGGATCACCGTTCACCCGGACGTGATGGTAGGAAAACCCACTATCAGGAAAATGCGAATTACTGTCGAACAGCTTCTCAGAGCACTCGCTAACGGGGTAACAACGGATCAACTCCTCGATGACTATCCGGAGTTGGAAAAAGAGGACATCCGGGCAGCTCTTCTCTATGCATCACAACTGGTAGATGAAGAACGCGTGTACGCTGTTGGTGCGAATTAATTCGCTTACAGGTGTTCAATGAAATTTCGGGTGGATGTGGGTGTCGGCAAAAAAGTCGAAAACTGGCTCAGGAGAAACGGCTTTGATGTTCTTTCCGTGAGGGACATGGACCCTTGCGCTAAAGATTCACAGATATTGCGCTGGGCTGTAGATCAGCAGCGGATGATCATTTCCATGGACAAAGACTTTGGTGAATTGGTTTACAATTCAGGAAAGCATCATGCGGGTGTTCTTATTTTACGCCTCGAAGATGCCGATGGTGCGACCAAGGTCGAGATCACCAAGAAAATTCTTGCTGAGTATTGCGATAGAATTGAATCTCATTTTTGCGTATTTCAAAACGGAAAACTCAGGATCAGGGGAAGCTAAGGAATAATAGGGCGCTGTCCCAATTTTCCGTGAAGAACTCCTTTGTGCAGCAATTTCCCCAAAATATCAACAGGGGTATTTTCCTCAATTCCCCATTCCCTGGCGAGGGGTTCAGGAATTCTCAACGCCAAACCGTTTCCCCACTTCAAAGTTTTTGCCAACATTGCCACCTGCCTCCTGTTTACGAGAACTGTAACATGGAATAGACAATGTATCTACATCATTAGCCATTTCCACAGCGGGACGATGGCGATATCGCCGCGGTCGGTCTTTTCGACCCCCTCCTCATCCCCGGTGATCATCGTAAGCCGCCCCACGTCGAACGCCTCGGCCACCTCGCACAGGGAGCGAAATTCGCGCTGTCGGGTCTTCGGGTCGGCCAGGGATGCGCAAACCTGGATCGCTTCGGTGATCCGGAGCCCCTCCTTGACGACGAAATCCACCTCTC
>DYRX01000366.1:0-1560 GCA_020718525.1 Victivallis vadensis | reverse complement strand
GCGACCTCCGGGGAGAGCATGGCGGCGTTGGAACCGGTGACGAAAATCCGGACATCCTCGAACTCGTAGAGGCGGTTGAGCCACCGTTCCCATCCGGGAATCCGCTGGATTTCGTCGAGAAAGAGATATCGCCGCCCCCGGGGATTTTCGAGTTCGAGGAAGGTCTCGTAGAGAGGCGCGAAGTCCTCGACGGTGAAGGACGAGAAGCGCTCATCGTCGAAATTAAGGTAGAGGATGTCGGCAGGGACGACGTCGCCCCGTGCCAGGAGGTCACCGCAGATCAGCCGCAGGAGGGACGATTTACCACTGCGGCGAACACCAGTGACAAGGATGATTTCCCGCTGGAGAAGAAAACGGGCGATCTCGGCCTGCACTTCCCGCCGGATGAGGTCGCGGCGTCCCAGGAAGCGTTCCTTGTGCACGATGATAAGCTCCCGAAATTTTTCCTTTTCCATGCTGATTGCTCATTTAGTTCATTGCAAATGCACGATATATGATTTCATATTGCATTGCAAATGAATGTGCGTAATTGGGGACGGGTTCACATTTGGCGTGGTGATCCCGATTGGTGTAAATGATAATCAAAGGATCCAGTTGCATAATAAGCTTATCCGTCGCCCCGGCGAAAGCCGGGGCCCAGAATGAACGGAAAAGACTGGATTCCGGCTTTTGCTGGAATGAGTGCGCCTGGGAGCAGGCGCGATCTGAGAGGTTAAATAATAGGGCGCTTGCCCTATTTAATTATGAGTTTAGTTTTTTCTAACATAGCTTGGTTGCCTGCGTCAACTTGTGGGAAATTTGGGATTGGTTTCCTCACTTCCGTCCCCGTGCCGTGGCGATAGCCGCCGTAATATCTATTTTCTAATTGCGCGAAGGGCAAAAAACAAGACCCATTTCCCTAAAAAGATAGGCATTTATTGTTCGTCATCAATTGTTGTTTCTTTGTCGATCCTTTTGATGGCCTCATAGAGCGATGGCAAATCACTGCGGACGATATTCCAAACAATTTCCAGATCAACCCCAAAATATTCATGTATCAACAGGTTGCGAAAATCCTTGATATCCTGCCAGGCAATATGCGGATAATTCTCTTTTACATTGTCCGACAGATTGCTAACCGCCTCACCGATGAGTTCAAACTCGCGGATGACGGCCGAGTAGCGCATACGGTCAAGCTGGAAATCATCAAGGGTGCTGTCCCGTGTATAAGAAAATATGGCATCAATCGCCTCTTTTATATCCCGAACGTAGAGAGAATCGGAACGTTTAGACATAGATGATTTCCTTTTCAATGAATTTCCTGGCCTCTGGCTTCATTGCGCCCTCTATGCCCAGATCAACCTTCCTGCCAAGTTCTTTTTCCAAGTGCCGCTTGAATGCGAGGAAGTTATGGATGTTCTTTTTTGCAGGCTCCATTTCTATGGCAATATCTACGTCGCTTGCTTCCGTTTGCTCGTTTCTGGCAAAGCTTCCGAACAGACCAATTCGGTAAACACCGTATCGCTCATGAAAATCATCCTTATGGCTCTTTATAAGAGAAAGAATCTGTTCTTCTGTAAG
>DYRX01000365.1 GCA_020718525.1 Victivallis vadensis | reverse complement strand
CCAATTCCTGGAATCACATCGCGATAGTAAGAAATATTAAGGCGAACAAGATTTGCTGGTTCCAAAACGGGGAATTAGCCTGCGAATTCCCCGTGACAATCTCGAAAATAAAAGCTTCAGATGCAAACATTTTACTTGGAAAAGGCTACGTTGAAAACGGTTTTTTCTGCGGAATGATGGACGAACTCGCTGTTTTCGCCGCCGCACTCTCTGAAAAAGAAATCAAATCTTTATATAACAACAGCAGAAAAGGTCAGCCATTTTAGCCTCCAATTGAATTTCTGCCTCCATCATCCGAAAGAACGGATCTCTTTGGAGGGCAATCGCTTGCGATGCCGGCTTTGGGTAGCAACTGCCCGCAGTGGCTCCGAAAAAAGCAAAGGCTTTCAGAATGAAATATCGGCAGTCACAACGCCGAGCAGGACTTTGTCTTTTCCATATACAGGAACCGAGCAAGTTATCATGAATGTGGACGCACCGTCAATGTCGTAGTATGGCTCGCTCCAGTGGGGCTTTCCAGTTCTTGCGGAGCGTTCAAACCACTCGGCTTCCGTGTAGTCGTAGGTTGACGGTGTATTCTTGCGCTCAAATTTGCCTCCCATTCTGAATGAGTAGTCCGACGACTTTCTTCCTGTGTCCGGATTTGTTGCATAGGCACTGCCAAGTATTTCAGGATTTTTGGCGAGAAAATCTTCGATTACATTGTGGGTTTCCTCGGGCTTGGGCGGAGAATTCTGAAGCTGGACGGCAAATTCATTGAGAGCTCTTTCAACTTTCTCCTTCTTCTCAGCGTCAGGCAGAATTGCAACGGATTCATGCGAATGGACTACTTCCCATTTTCCGTCTTTTTTCTGCCAGATCCAGGTTTCGGTAAGATATTCCTCATAGTTCTTCCTACTTTTGTCCTGCGACTTAGATTTTCCAACTGCAATCCAGACGGCGGCATCGGGTCCGAGCTTCTTTACGCAGATATTGTCCATCTTCGTCTTCATGCTCTTGAGATTCCGGTAGATGCTTCCCAGATAATGGACAAGCTCCTCCCGGCTGTAAGGCTTCGAGTCGAGGAAGAACAATGCCCCCTTGTCTCGGGACAGGACGTCGAGGGTCTTCTCCGCGTCAAGGGTTTCGGCGCGGCGCATCAGATCCTGCATCATTGCATCTACAGCGGCGGACAATTCCGAGTCCTTAGCAGGGGCGGAGGGATCGGAATCCAAGGCATTCAGATTTGCGAATGCCGCAAGAAGAACCGATGCGAAGAGAAGCATTTTGATTTTCACGGAGACTCCTTTTATTGTTTTTCCAGGATTAATCTAGAGAGTACTTCAATTAGGATTTGGCAGGCTTCCTTTCAAGAGACGGTGCCCTTAAAATTATGCTTTCATCATGGGGCTCGTTGGAGCAATGGACGCAATATTCGTGTCCTGAGCCGGAGAGCTTCTCGATCTGCGATAAAATTCTCCTGCCAAAGTTCGGAGTGTCCTCGAACCACCTGTGCTCGACTTCAAGAGCACCACTTGCTGGCGTTGCGCGCTCCGGCCTGTAATGCCCGGCAACCCTGAAAAGTCCGAGCCCTTTTTTCCCCTTGAATCTCAGCAAGATCGAGCTGGCTTTTCCGGAGAGCCGTTTTTCGGCAAAGACCGCGCTGTGCCAACCGAGTTCGTGAGGCAGATGCTCCGATTCCAGAATTTTTTCCCAAGTCTTTCCGGAATCTTCAGAAAGCTCGACAGTGAAAGGAGTTCCGTCGTGCTTGTCGCCCGGCTTGACTCCCTCGATCGTCGCGAAAAGGGCAAACCATTCAAGCTTTTCGCCATTCGGAGATTTTGGCTCGATTGTCATGATCCATGGGAGTGAAGAGTCCCTTGGAATAAGCTTCGAGAAGCTCGCCGGATCGTAGATGAGATTTTCAGTAGAGGACGCTCCCGGAGGATTGACGCCCGCGCCCTCCATGCGCCTTTCGAAGAGAAAAGATCTTGTCGGCTGATGGAAGCGGTCACCAAAGTGAACGCTCATTCTGTTCTCGCCGATTTTTTTCAAGCGAGGCAGAGAATGGGGAGAGACCATGAACCATAGACGGTTGGAAAATGTTTTCAGAGAGGAGCCTTGCCCTGTCAATTCAAGCTTCAGCTTGAAGGAGTAGAGACCGTCCACCAGATCCGTATAGTCAATGGAGGCGTCAAGCTCCCCGGTCTTTCCTTCAGAAGTCCAGATTGTCTTCCATGGCATTTCCGAGCCTGCCAGTCTTCCGTCGTAGGACTGGAGAATCAATTTCGCCGAAGCTCCCTCGGGAAGATTGAACTTTGCCTTGATCTCAGCACCAAGTTGGGAGGGGACTCTGCCGAGAGGATCCGGAACGCCGCAAAGGATATACGGGGATTCGAACGAAAAGATGATGGAGCCCGAGCGGGAATTGCATATGGCCGAATCTTCTGCAAGGTCAATTCCTTCCATAGAGTCGGCGCCCTGTTCCAAGTCCTGCCACTTGATTCCAATCTTCGGCGAGTAGTAGAAAAAGCCGTTCGCATAGCTTCTCCAGGGCCAGAAACGCTCCGCAGGACCTTCAGGACCGGTCTCCTGAGGTCCTATCTCGCCCTTGGGAGAGCAAAACGTCTTGAAAAGCTGCGGGTAATTGTCAAAGACAACCCAGCGGCCTTTGGGTCTGAAATACCTGTGCATGGTTTCGCCGGGTCTAAGCCGGAAGTCCATGGAATGAATGCTCTCCCTGAGGACAGGCAGATAGTGCGGCGGATCCGAGTAGAGCGAGCGCATAAGCGCTGGAAGGCGGTCAGGAAACATATACGGATTGCTCGGATTTTTCTGGGCGTCAACCAGTGAAAGGTCCTCGTATGTGTCTTGCCGGGATGCGATTTCATTCTGGCTTGGAGCATGCTTGCGATGAAACATCTGTATGTCTCCGTCGAAGTAGTGCCAGGCTCCATCATAGTGGAATTCAGTTCCCTCGTGTCCTCGGATTGTCGCTATTCTTGCCGGAAGCCCCGCCGCAATTCCCATGCTTCCAAGCACATGCGCATGGCAATGGCAGATAGTGAAGCCAAAGCAGTTCCATATCTGAAGCGCATCATATACGTCCTGCCCTTTCCTAAAGCGTTCCCTGGCAGGAATATAATGAAATACGCCAAGCTCCCTGTCAACCATCAGCTCCCAGAGCGCCAAGGCAAGCTCCTGACCTGTCCTGCCCTTGAAACGTGAATCTAGCAAGAGAGCTTCCATACTTGAAAAATCCGGCGTATGCTCGGAAACGACCCACGGAGTGTAGAACATTTGATCTCCTCTATTTGCTGAACGCCGTCTATTATTATTACTCCTGACACAGAAATATCAAGCCTTATTCGGCAGTCCCGCAGTGCCGGGAACCGCTTCTGTGCTCAATTTTTCATTCCCATTGCGATTTCTCTTT
>DYRX01000364.1 GCA_020718525.1 Victivallis vadensis | reverse complement strand
ATAGCCTAGGGCAACGCCCTAGGAAAAGGGAATAAAAAAGAAATTGCACCCTGAAGGGGTGCAACAACATTGGTAATTGAAAATAATTTATTATTCAAGTGTATTACGATTAGTATTTAAGGGAGAGGACACTAGGATTCCGGAATAAAAATTGCGGTTGACACCGAGCCATGCGACATGCTCAGGGCATGCAGTCAGAAATACAGCGCTGTCGTAAAGCAGATTTCAATAAAATAATGCGTCAGTTTGTAGGCCTAGACATAAAATGTCCTAGTGCTCATAGTATAATATGGGTAAAGAAGGAGGCAGACAATGGGGACGAAAACAAAAGAACTCACAAAGGGAGCGATAAAATCCAGACCGAAGACGGAGAAACCTCATCTTTGGAAGGTCATCCTGCTAAACGACGAAGTCAGCACGATAGACTTTGTGGTAATGTTGCTCAAGGTCGTATTCGGAAAAAGTCATGATGAGGCGAATGCGTTGACATACAAAATCCATAAGGGCACTAGTGGTGTCGCCGGCATATATCCAAAGAGCATAGCCGAGGCGAAGAAGGATGAAGCAGACAGGCTCTCCCGAAAATACGGCTTTCCACTGCAGATTATAATTGAAAGGGAATGATTCATGAAGACGGTCGAAAAAATACTTGCGGAGATGGAGGCGAGGGCGCTGGAGTCTCGTCACGCCTACATAGTTCCGGAACATCTCCTACTGAGCATGGCAGAGTCGGAGGAGTTCAGAACGCTCATGCCAGACTGCCGCTGGAGCTGGGTCGCATCCGAACTAGAGGAGTTTCTGTCTGATAACATTCCCTGCGGTGCTGATCCGATTCACACACCAGAACTGCGTCTGCTCCTTGAAGGAAGCGGTTCGGTAAAGCCCGCCGGCAAGCCGAACTCAGGAAAGAATTCCCGGAAAGCGAATTCGGTCCGCAAATCAATACAGAAGCCTTCTCCAAAGGGTGGAAATACAGGAGATCCAAGCGGACTGAACCCGCTTGATCTTCTTGAAAGATTCTATTCGCTGGAGGACAGCCAGGCAAGATACATACTCGAAACCAGCGGGATATTCCAGGAGGAAATAAGGCGAATCCGTGGGGGTGTCATTGAATCGGACAGCGGCAGTTCCCCTACTAAGGCCCCCTTCGCAGAGGGCTTTCTGCTAAGTCTCAACAGGCTTGCAAAGGAGGGTAGGTTTGACACTCTCGTGGGCAGAAAGCCGGAGCTTGGGAAACTGGTCCAAACGCTCTCTCGCCGCCGCAAGAACAATCCCATCCTCGTCGGTGACCCAGGCGTAGGTAAAACTGCCGTCGTCGAAGGTCTGTCAATGAAAATAGTCAGCGGGGATATTCCGCCGGTCCTGAGCGACTGCGAAATATTCTCCCTTGAAATGGGCGGACTGCTCGCCGGCACAAACTACAGGGGTGAATTCGAAAAAAGACTTAAGAGCGTGATTGACTTTCTTAAAGAGAGGCCGAAGTCCATACTCTTCATTGACGAGATTCATTCGGTGCTCGGAGCCGGAGCCTGCGAGGGAAGCCAGCTCGATGCATGCAACATGCTCAAGCCAGCCCTCGCCAGGGGGGAAATCCGATGCATCGGTGCCACAAGCTACGAGGACTACAAGCGGATACTCTCCAGGGACCGCGCCTTCGCGCGCCGCCTCCACAGAATTGATGTGAGAGAGCCATCCGAGAGTGAATGCGTCGAAATAATCAAAGGACTGCTCCCCGAATATGAAAGGCATCATGGCGTAAAATACGATCCGATGGCAGTCGAGGCGGCAGTAAGCCTATCGGCAAAATATATCAACGGAAGCTTCCTCCCCGACAAGGCGATAGATGTCATTGACGAGGCTGGAGCAAAATGCAGGCTCTTCCCCAGTTCCTGTGAGAAACGCGTCTCGGAGGCCGACATTGAGCTGATCGTGGGCGGCATGGCGAAGATTCCCCCGAGAACTGTCCGCGGCGACGAAATGGCGATACTTATGAATCTCTCAAGTGAAATAAGACGGAGTCTCTTCGGACAGGACGAGGCGGTGGAAAAGGTGGTCAAGGCTATAAAAATATCAAGGGCCGGATTCGGAAACCCAGTCAAGCCTGTCGCAAGCATGCTGTTCTGCGGGAAGACCGGCGTCGGCAAGACAGAGCTGGCGAGACAGCTCGCCCGATCCCTCGGGGTCGGATTCATCAGTTTCGACATGTCAGAGTACTCCACCAAGGAGACAGTGTCAAAGCTCATAGGCACTTCTCCTGGATATGTCGGATTCGAGCAGGCTGGAATGCTCACCGACGCAATAATAAAGGAGCCGCACTGCGTCCTGCTCCTCGATGAAATCGAGAAGGCGGATCCGGGGATCTACAACATCCTCCTCCAGGTAATGGATTCGGGAACCCTCACCGAGAACTGCGGCAGAAAGGCGGATTTCCGGAATGTTATCCTGATAATGACATCCAACGCGGGCGCTTTCGAGTCTGGAAAAAGCTCCATCGGCTTCAATCGGGACGAGCAGACTGACCGCGACAGCGCCATTGGCGGCGCGCTCAAGAGATGCTTCTCGCCGGAGTTCAGGAACAGGCTGGACGGAATAGTCTTCTTCAATGATCTCGGCGTGGAAATGATCGAAAAGGTCGTCCGCAAGCTCATAGCTCAGACCAATGACGCTCTCTCGGCGAAGAGCGTTTCCATAGTGCCGGATGAATCCGCCATCCGCTGGATAGCCGCAGAGGCGATGGAGGAGAAACTCGGCGCAAGGCCTGTCGAAAGGATAATCGTCCGCGAAATAAAGGAGAAGATCGTGGACGAGATACTCTTCGGAAAACTAAAGGATGGCGGAGAGCTTGCCGTCACCGAAAAGAATGGAAAATTGAACATAAGTCCAAAAGAGCTGACAGGAAAAAGTCAGAAATAACTAGTCGTCCTGGAAGAAGCATGGAAAGCGCCATCCGCATGTCTGCGACTCTTGCGGCATTTCTGCAAAGCCTGATCAGAAGGCTAAATTTATCAGCGACCAAGATAGGAGAAGAGGAATACGAGCGTGCGCGAAGCGAATGGAAGGAGAAAACATGGCCTTCCATCTTTTTCCCCGGATCTCAATCCCATTGAAAAACTTTGGAGAAATACTGAAGAGCCAATTGCAAAACGTAAAGATTCGCTGAACGATGTGGTTCAGTGAATATTTACCATGGGTATTGCCCCTGCCAAAAATATTCTTGCCTGCGCACAGCGCGCAAGCAGGTGCGAGCCCTCCAACGACTCACGCAACGGCTCGGTTTATGACTTATGCAACTGGCTCAAAGAACGCGACGCACCTGAAGTATTTCAAGACGTTTGACGATTTGCGCAAATCGGTCATTGCCGCATTCGGAAACTAGTGTACTGTCCCTTAAATACTAATCGTAATACACTTGTATAATAAATTATTTCCAATTACCAATGT